>JAGLOF010000189.1 GCA_023139105.1 bacterium | reverse complement strand
GAAAGCGGTGATGCTGCGGTAGTCAATACATCCCTATTAACCCCCTAAAAGGGTAGACCCCGGTTGTTGTCGTTCTTTTTACGACATCGCCGGGTGTCTAAATTCAATAATAACGGGCAAATTACTAAAACACCCAAGGTCAAAAAGATAACACCCGGGGGTTTTCAACAGCCTCCGGGAGGTGCATGACAAAAGACACTGCCTCGGGCGGTGGATCGTTTATGCGTTAAGATCAAGTGCAATGGAACACGCATGACACAAAAAGAACGGATTAACACAGTTAGAGAAAATTAATTTTAGAGCAAAAGAGTGGTTTCCATGGAACGACTCTGTGGCATGTAGAAAAAGGAATCCACAGTGTTGATCCATTCAAAATAACGATGTCAATGATTATTGAAAAGGGTAGCCTGTAGGTTACCCTTTTTTTTGAAACATTTGTCCTAGTGACTCGTACATATATTTGTACAAGTTACTAGGACTATTTAAAGTGGGGTCAAAATGACTGATTTGTCGAAATCAGAAGAGCTGGCACTGTCTGTCATATACAGGCTGGAAGATAATGCCTATGGCGTTTCCATCAAGCGTAAAATCAAAGAGCTGACTGGTAAAAATTACAAATATGGTACGCTCTATTTTTTATTGGATAATATGACGCGCAAGACTCTGGTTGAACGGATTGAGGGGGAACCGACCAAGGAACGTGGTGGGAGAAGGAAGATATTTTACAAAATCACGGAGTATGGATTGAATTCGCTGATTGCCTCAATAGAGATGCATGAAAAAGTCTGGGTTGGGTTGGACAGGCAGACGATGCTCAGAGGTTGAATTGATGAAAACGCCCCCAATTCCGCATGTAGTCCGTTGGTTTTTGATCCTACTCTCCAGACCTGGCGTCAGCCATGGTTTACTGGGTGATATTGAAGAAGAGTACCCTTTAATCATCAAAGAGATAGGAATCGTCCGGGCGAAGCTCTGGCTGGCATCCCAAATTGTTAATCCAGTGCTATTTTTTTATGGCTAATTATTTGTTATGGAGCTTGACAATATATTCAAAATCGTACGTTGGGTTTTGACAAAGAACATGTGGCTGTGATTGCCAATGCAGATTTGCTGGGGGATCAGACGCAGTCATTTAAAACCGCGTTGATGTTGTATCCTGAAATTCAAGAAGTCTCAGGGTCTTATACACTACCGGGCAGGTATTTTAACAATTGGGGTGTTATACCGGAAGGTCAGGATCATACAACGCTTGATTTTGGGGTGTGTGATGCAAACTTCGCCAATACCCTGAAACTGGAAATGGCCGAGGGCAGGTTCTTTTCCGAAGAGTTTTCAACAGATTTGGAAGCGATCATTCTCAATGAAGAGGCTGTTCGTCAATTGGGATGGGAAGACCCCTTGGGTAAAACCCTTGAGATGAACAGGAAAAAATTGACCGTCATTGGTGTGGTTAAGGATTTTCACTATCAATCATTGCATCAAGGAAATCGGTATTCGTAAAGTGTTGGGGGCATCATTACCGACAATAGTGCGGCTGCTGTCAAAGAATTTTCTCATACTGGTCGCTATTGCAATGGGTCTTTCATGGCCAATTGCCTATTGGATTATGCGAAAATGGTTGGCGAGCTTTGCTTATAAAATTCAACTGAGTGCGGACTTGTTTGCCTTTGCCGGGATGATTGCCATTGCTGTGACTGTGCTCACTGTAGGTCAACAGGCAACGAAAGTTGCACGAAGCAATCCCATTGACGCATTGAAGTATGAGTGAATGTGGGAAGCCGGGGAGACAGTTAAGGATTAACTGAGTATATTCTTGTCAGAGAAGAAAATAAGAAGGCAGCCAGAAGGTTGCCTTTTTTTGTTTGGGTTTTGACCTCAAATGTTTATCTTATTAGATTATCCTAAAAACACCCGTTTTATATATTCTTAGTGGGAGTGGAGAATGAAAATTTTGGCCCTAGCTGTGTTGTATTGTCTTTCTTTTGTGTCTCCATCGGACTGTCTTTATGCACAGGCAATTACGGTTGCCAGCGCCGGGACAATTAATTGTAATGGCGTATATTTTGAAAACGGCAGTTTTAATGGGCGGCCTTATTATCATAAACAGGATGTTTCGGCGGTAATAAGGTATGATTCCATTAAGGGTTGGATTATCAGTACCAGTGGTGCATCTGATTTTTTTTATGTTAAAAACAATACAGCCGGTATCCCTGGGGATTATCCTCCGGATGGGGGCTGGAGTATTCAATCAGGTGCCATCGGTAGTGCTCCGGCACCTACCTCCGTATATGACGCCAGTTTACCTGTGGAATTGCATTCATTCTCAGTAGAGCTGTTTGAGGATTTGGTTCGGATTGCCTGGGTAACTGAATCAGAGACGGATAATGTGGGGTTTGTTCTAGAACGGACAGTAGAGACGTTGCATGCAACGTTACTACAGTGGGATGTGATTGCCACTTATGAAACGAATGCTAATTTACAAGGTCAAGGCAACAGTTCAGAACAGCATGAATATGTTTTCAACGATATGAATACAGCAGCCGGCCATAGTTATCTCTATCGCCTTTCCGATGTCAACACCGCTGGTGAAGTACATGTCTATGATGAGATTGCCATCACTCTTCCTGATGTACTGTTGGAAACAGTGTTGGAGCCACCCTTTCCTAATCCATTCAATCCACAGACGAAGATCAATTATCAACTGGCGGAATCCGGTCCGGTGGAGATCATCGTCTATGATCTGCTGGGCAGGAAAGTTCGAACGTTAGTGAATGAGGAGCAATCGACTGGATCTTATAATGTGTACTGGCATGGGAATGATATGTCCGGGCGGAAAATCGCCACGGGAACATACATCATTGTCATGAAGAGTGAACAAGGTGTGAAGACGCAGAAAGCGGTGATGATAAGATAGGACATCATAGAAAAAGGCAAAAGGATAAAGTAAAAAAAAGAGCATTGCACGCGGAAAACACATTTGAAACGGCCATTGTTCTGCGTAGCAGGACAATGGCCGTCCAACATAACCGGCTATAGGCCGCGCGGCCAGAATGACAGATGGTCCGCTGTGTGATAAGCACGTTTCGTGAGGACCGAAGATGATGTTGTGGCGGTGTCGGCCACACTTCTTTCGGTCCCTTTCTTGTAAGGTATGCCATCAGTTATAAGCGCGATGATGATCGGTACATGAAAATTAAAAGATTTTTATGAAATTGAATTTGATATACAATTGAAACAATTTGTTGAGGTTGACTACTTATCGACAATGGGCTTGAATTAGATGGAAATTATGCTTACACTGTGTTATTCATAAATTTCTTTAAACATCAAAAATACTGTTTATGATCTGTTTTAGTAGGGTTGCCAAGCGTTGCTGCTTTGCACAATACTTTATAATTGAGTCCTTATTTGAGGTTGCCATGTCTAGGTTGAAACAGCAATATTTTCGTTATACTCTGTCTCTGTTGTTGCCCCTGTGTTTGATGAACAGTGTGGGGCAGGATCAATTGAAACAACAGAAGGCTGTCCGCAAGGTTGGAGTTCAAATGGGCCGGTGGCAGCAACATAAACACCCCTTGAAAAAAAAGTCAGAGCACCCATGTTCGCCTTCAATGCGGAATCAAATTCAGAAGTCTATGGTTACCATTCCTATCAACTTGGCTGATTCTTCCGCTTTGGTGGCGTTGTATAACAGTACAGCCGGAGCCTCCTGGTTTGACAATACCAACTGGTTGACCACTGCCTCATTGGGAACCTGGGAGGGCGTGACAGTCTCTGGGGGGCGGGTGACAGAGCTCTATCTGGATGCAAACAACCTGGATGGAACAATACCGGCATCTATGGGTAGTTTAACGGCCTTGGTGGATATCTGCCTGGAGTGCAATGAACTGGATGGCAATATCCCTTCAGAATTGGGTTTATGTACAGCATTGGAATTCCTTTGTCTTGAGGACAATTACCTCACTGGTAGCATCCCCTCAGAATTGAGTGCATGTACGCTATTGAAATTACTTTACCTTGATGACAATTTTCTCACAGGTAGCATCCCCACATCGTTGGGGTCATTGAACAACTTGTTAGGTCTTTATCTGGATTTAAATCTCCTTGATGGTGGCATTCCAACCAGCTTTTCCGGATTAACCAATCTGATCGAGCTTTATTTAGCAGACAATACACTCACTGGATCCATACCCAATGCGATAGGAACTCTCTCTCAGCTCTTTACGCTGGACCTTCACAATAATGACCTAAGCGGTTCCATTCCAACGGCTTTGGGCAGTTTAAGTACTTTGTTATTCCTTGATCTTTCGGACAATGGGTTCACTGGAGGTATCCCAACAGAACTGGGTGGCTTGTCTCAGCTTTTGTATCTTGATTTAAGCATCAATCAGTTAAATGGAGGCATTCCATCCATTCTGGGCAGTCTTTCGAATCTTGAAGAGCTGGATGTAGGGGAGAATCAACTTACTGGCTCCATTCCTGGCGCATTGGGAAGCTTAGCAGCGCTTGAGGTTTTAGGTGTGCATGAAAATTTGCTTAATGGAGATATCCCCACTGAACTGGGCAGTCTGTCCAGTTTAATGGCAATGAATTTAAGTCTCAACGGGTTGACAGGAAACATACCGGCCAGTTTTGCTAGCCTTTCTGCTCTGGGATTTGTCTATATGGATGGGAATGCCCTCTCCGGGAACATCCCCACAGCCATTGGTGGTATGGGCCTCGGCCCCGGCATCAGTGATTTTCGTTATAATGCCTTGTATACAGACAATGATGCCCTTCGTACAAAACTGAATGGATGGCAAGGCGGGGGAGATTGGGAGTCTACACAGACCATTACCCCCACCAATCCGGCAACAGGTGCAAAAAATAGCGCATCGGTCACTGTCACCTGGAATGCTATTACCTATACCGGTGATACCGGTGGATATCGTGTGAGTTATGGTACCGCGTCCGGGGGACCGTATACCTATTTTGGGATGACGGCCAACAAGTCAGCCACTTCACTTTCTGTTACCAGTCTCAATCCATCCACACCCTATTATTTTGTGGTGTCCGCTCAGACCAACACACACGCCAATAACAACAACACCTTGGTGAGTGCAACGAGCGGTGAAGTGACCGAAACAACTGATGCCTCCTTGCCGGTTGAGTTACATTCGCTGTCGGCTACTATCACTAATGATGACGTTGAAGTGCGATGGACCACGGAATCTGAGACCGATAACCTTGGGTTTGTATTAGAGCGGGCGATTCGCGAATCGCCCCTACGGTGGGATGTGGTCGCCTCGTATAAAACCCATACGGATCTGCAGGGACATGGCAATAGCTCGGAGCGTCATGAATATGCGTTTATCGATTCAGATGTAGAGACGGGGCAGTCTTATACTTATCGCCTCTCGGATGTCAATACCTCCGGCGAGGTACATGTCTATGATGTGATTGAAATCACGCTGCCTGAAGCACCGGTGGAGACAGTACTTGAGCCCCCTTATCCCAATCCCTTCAATCCTCAGACGAAGATTACCTATCAACTGTCGGACTCAGGTCCGGTGGAGATCATCGTCTATGATCTGCTGGGCAGGAAAGTTCGAACGTTAGTGAATGAGGAGCAATCGCCAGGAAGTTACAATGTGTACTGGCACGGGAATGATGCCTCAGGACGGGGAACGGCCACGGGGACATATCTCATCGTCTTGAAGACAGCAGAAGGTATTAAAACGCAGAAGGTGGTAATGCTGCGGTAGATAATCATTACAGTGACAACTTTGTAGATTAATCCATATGATATACTTTTATGGGGAGGGTTTGGATGGTCCTTGAAAGATAAAGAGGTTTAGGCACAGCCGTTTTTCATGGACAAGAAAGTGGACATGTTCAGTGGTTTTCACCGCTGAAAAGCAACCTTTACCTTGCATTATAATTATTATTCATCTACCTTATTGGTTGGGATCGATGCTTCACACAAAGGGTTAATTGTACTTTATGAGAGGCGACAATGTCAATTGTCAAGGTTGCTCAGCTTGTTGAGGGAATGCAGGTTATTCACCCTGTGATCAATCACCGGGGTCAGGTTATTATTGAGGCAGGGCAGTGCATCACCGCTAAACACCTTCGCATCTTCAGGATGTGGGGGGTGACCGAGGTAAATATTCAGGGGGATAAAGGTAAAGCCGATCCCGACATTGTGATTAATAATATTCCGCAGGAGATCATCGATAATGCGCGAACGCATGTAAAAAACCGTTTTTGTCATACCGATTTTAAACATCCTGCCATCCGTGCATTGGCCAAGATTAATCTGAACGCTACCATACAGTATCTGATGAAAGAGACGGCTCATGAGTAATCCCATGGACGTGCTCTTTGAAGAGACATTTAGAATTCCTACCTTACCGTCGATATTTGTCGAGATCAGAGAGCTCATCGGTAATCCGCGACACTCTATGGCAGATATCGCCGCACTAATCGATAAAGATGCAGGCCTTACCATACGGCTTCTCCGTCTGGCCAACAGCGCATATTACGGGCTCCGTAATGAGGTGGATACAGTGAAGCGTGCCCTGGTGTGCATTGGTACGCGAGAACTACAGAATATGGTATTCTGTACTTCTGTGGTAAAGATGTTTCACGGAATTCCAGAAGAACTGATTAATATGACTCTCTTCTGGAAGCACAGTGTGGGCTGCGGCCTGATGGCCAAGAGCCTGGCCACCTATATTCCCTCCATTAATCCCGATCAGATGTTTATTGCAGGTTTACTGCATGATGTCGGTCGTCTTCTGATTTGGAAACAGCTCCCCAAGAAAAGCAGCCAAATTCTTCTCCACGCCCAAAGCCAGGCAATGATCCTCCAGCATGCAGAACAGCAGTATTTAGGCTATGACCATTGTGATGTGGCCGCGCGATTGCTACAAATGTGGAATATTCCAGAAATTATCTCGGAGAGCGTGACTTATCACCACCAACCCCAGGAGAGCAAGAAATATTTCAAGGAGACATCCATTATTCATCTGGCGGATATTATTGTACACGCCCTGGAGCTGGGGCAGAGCGGTGAGCGCTTTGTACCCCCTCTCAACCCGGAATCATGGGAGGCGCTCGGTTTGAAATCCACGATGTTCATACCGATGATCCGTCAAATGAATGCGCAGTATCAAGAGGTTATACGCTCCATTTTACAGGAGACACCTTATGGATGAGCATAACGGTGAATGGACAGACAGGAAATTGCTGGAACAGCGCATTGACTATCTGGAAGAGGTCCAAAGCTCCACGCTAGAAGCATTGTCTTTGATGCTCTCACTTGGCGGGCAGATCAGTCAGACGAGTATTAATCTCCCGGTTCATGATATTCTTACTGAGACCCGTCAGCAAGTACTGAAACTCATCCCTTTTGAGCGCATGGTCTTTGCCCTGTTGGATGAAAAGGATTTAGACTTTGCCATTTGTGACTACTGGCCAGATGGAGACTATGATGCCTGCCAATTGTTAATGGATCAACAGGTGAAAGCAGGTAATTTCGCCTGGGCGCTGCGTCAGGGCGGCCCATTGATTCTCCTCTCTGAAGATGACGCCTCCGAGCGTATTCTGATTCACGCCATGCCTGCCAAGTCTGATATTATTGGCATGTTTTTTGGCGTTGTGCCTGAAAACAGTCCCTATTTGAAGGATCCCTACACCAATTTGCTCTCCATTGTTTTGATGAGCTGTGCCCAGTCTATTGAGAATACAGGTCTTTACAATAAACTGCAGGCCAGTGAAGAGAGGGCCAGGGCCATGTTGGACGCCAACCACAACCCTGCCTTTCTTGTGGCCTTTGAAGAGGGAATGATTCTTGATGTTAACAGTGCTGCTGCCGATCTTATTGAGAAGAAGATCAGTGACATCGAGGGACAGTTGCTTGTTGATGTGCTGCCCTCTGAGATTCTTGCATTAATGAAACAACGAAGCCTGCGTGTGGCCCAATCTAAGAGACCGGTGCAGTTCGAACGGAGTTTGATGGGGCGGGTATTTGATATCGTGATCTATCCTGTAATCGGTCCGCATAAAAATGTAGTGCAGCTTGCGATTTTTCTCAAAGACGTCACTAAACTGAGAGAGACGGAACGACATCAACAGGAGTTGCAGCTGGAACTGATGGAGCAGAGCCGACTCTCTGCCGTGGGATTGCTGGTTGCCGGTATCGGTCACAATTTACGCGGGCCGCTCACGGGCCTTATGGGGCATCTGCAACTGATGGCCATGGACTATCCTGAGATGACAGAATTGTCGATGATGATGAAGACAGCCACAACTATGAACGACATCATCTCAACAATGATGATCAAGAGCCGGCGGGGTCAGGAGAAAGAGCAAAGTACAATCAATATTAATGATCTGCTCAAAACAGAGCTGGAATTCCTAGAGGGCAACCTCTATTTCAAACATCAGATAGAGAAGAATATTGTGTTTCAGGAGTCACTGCCGGAGGTTGTCGGACTTTATAGTGATTTTTCTCAGGGGCTGATGAATTTTATTCACAACGCAATTGACGCCATGTACCAGTCAGAAATGAAAAAGTTAACGGTAAAAACAGAGTCGAATAAATCGCACATTGTGGTCACAGTCAGTGACAGCGGCTGCGGTATTGCCAAGGAGCATCTGGATAAAATTTTTGAAGCCTTTTTTACTACCAAACCCACGCGCACACTGGAGGATACAAATAAACCCAGGGGGACAGGACTGGGACTGTACAGCACCTATCAGTTACTCAACCCGTACGGGGTAACATTCGATGTGAAGAGTGAAGTGGGTGTGGGTACGACTTTTATTATTCAGATTCCGTTATCACCAGCGGAAGAGGGTATGGGTTGATTGTACCAGGATATAAACAAAGCATAAAAACATGATGGGGACTATGGGGTGGTCGCCGGGCTTAATGTCAAATCCCGCCTTGGTCATCTCATCTACCATTATGGCAGCGGATGTCACCCTGAATTACGGCGACAATGCAGAGACCATCACCATCACTGATGCCGGCAGCGGTCAGACTACGGTCAGTTCCACCATGGGAGAGTCCACCACCTTTGACAATCCCACTTCCAGCCTTACCATCAATGCCGGCGGCGGGGATGATCAGATTATCATCAACAGTTTCAGTGCTTCCTTTAATGCAGACCTGAACATAGACGGTGAAGGCGGCACCGACAGTTTTACCGTTAACGAGGCCACGACCATCAGCGGTGGCACACTGACTGTGGAGACCGAGTCTATTACCACAACAGCGGGACTGGGTTCCACCAGCGGCAACCTTTTTCTCTACTGCAACACCATAGCACTGGGAGGCAGTGTCTCATCCAGTGGAATGCTCTTTATTCAGCCCCTCAGCGGCACGCCAACCATTGGCCTGGGCGGCGGCATCGGCACTTTGAACCTGGATGACAGCGAACTGGGCCTGCTCAGTGACGGCTTTGTTGAGATAGTGATCGGCGACGGATCATCAGGTGATGTGGATATTAGCTCTGCCACCTTCACTGATCCCGTGAATATCAACAGCGGCGGGAGTATTAAAGATGGATCAGGAACAGACATTACCGCGCCATCCGTGGCTTACATGGGTACAGCGGCGCCGGGACAATCACCCGGCATTCTCCATATTGACGGCATGTTCGCCTTTGGTGAGGGTAGTGCATTTGCCGTGGAGATCGGCGGGACCACTCCCGGTACTTCATCAAACAACCACGACCAGATCGCTGTTTCCGGCATAGTGACTATCAGTAGCAATATCCCCCTGAACACCTCTGCCTTCAATGGATTCTCCCCTTCAAACGGCAACACATTCACCATTATTGACAACGGCAGCGGCAGCGCCGTCTCCGGCACCTTCAAGGACCTGGCTGAAGGGGCGGTCATCGAAAATTTCCTGGGCTCAGGTATGCCGGCATCCATCACGTATATTGGCGGCGGCGATGGCAATGATGTTGTGCTGACTGTGGATGCCTCGCTGTCTGTGGAACTGCACTCCTTATCGGCAGTCTATGAGAACGGCAGTGTGGCCATACAATGGATTACAGAATCCGAGACGGACAATATGGGATTTATTTTAGAGCGGGTTGTCGGTGAGAACGTGGAGACGTTGCAGGCAACTTCTCTACATTGGGATATGATCGCCTCGTATGAAACACATTCAGCAATGATGGGCAACAGAAACAGCTCTGAACGGAATGAATATGTGTTCGTTGATGAAAATGTGGAAGCTGGGCAATCTTATATCTATCGCCTCTCTGATGTCAACACCAACAGCGATGTGCATGTCTATGACATTATCGAAATCACTCTGTCTGATGCGCCTGTGGAAACCGTGCTTAATCCCCCCTTCCCCAACCCCTTCAACCCAGCAACAAAGATCGGGTATACAATTGCCAAATCATCACCTGTCGAAATCACCATATACGACCTCCTCGGCCGAAAAGTAAAAACGTTGATCGACCAGCAACAGGCTGCAGGCAGTTACAATATATACTGGCACGGCCGAGATGAAGCTGGCAATCAAACCGCAACGGGAACATATGTAATCGTCCTTAAGACATTAGAAGGTAAAAAGACACAGAAAGTTGTTATGATGCGGTGAAAACAATCTTCCACTTGTGACAAGTCCAACCCAAGTTTAACCCCTCCAGGGTCTAGAACCCTGGAGGGGTTTTATATGTGCAAATACAACATATGTAACCTTTTTTGCAACATATGTTATTAGTTCTCCCTTCCGCAAATCCATATATTATTACCACATATATTAATCACACAACATTAAAACTATTTAGGAGCAGGTATGACCCCTGCAGAACATCATTTTCTGGAAGAAGCCAAAAAAATCACCCACACACATCTCACTGATCCTGAATTTTCGGTCGCATTATTTGCAAAAGCAATGCAGCTAAGCCGTTCACAGCTTCACCGCAAATTAAAACGAGTGGCCCAATGTTCGGCCAGTGAGTTTATCAGAGCATACCGCTTACAACAAGCTATTCATTTGATGAAACAAGGAGTAAACCCAATTCGAGTTATTGCAAAACAGGTTGGGTTTAACAGCGAATCATACTTCAGAAAATGTTTTAAAGATGTCTATACTCTTACTCCAAAAGACTATATGAGCAAAACACTTAATTTCATAGATTCAGAAAATTTCGTAACAAAATTTGAAGACATAAGAAAAAACAAGTAGGAGCAATCCAATGAAAAACAGTATCCTAATCTTCATAATACTACTTAGTACTACCTGGCTTTCAGCTCAATCAATAGACACAATGACTGATCAAAATGGTAACATCGTGCCTATTGTTAAGATTGGAAGTTATTGGTGGATGCAGGAAAACCTGAAAGTCACCACTTTTAGAAACGGTGATGCAATTCCCAATGTAACGGCCGATGCAGCATGGGCCAGCATGACTTCAGCAGCCTATTGTGCTTATGACAATAACCCCGCCTACATATCTGATTATGGACTACTCTATAATCAATATGCCGCCCATGACAGTCGGAACATCGCCCCAGAGGGGTGGTCGCTGCCCGATAATATTGATTACTCATATATTTTTAACACCGCATACCCGCCCCTGGCAACAGCCCAGATAAGAATTTGTGAAGCAGGGGTAACATATTGGAATAACGGTAGCGCAACCAATGAAAGTGGATTCAGTGCCCGTGGAGCCGGTTATCGTTTTTTTGATGGCAGCTTCAGTGCGATGAAAACAACAACTTTATTTTGGATGGATACCCATATCTGGGCGGTCAATGTAAGCGTAACCAGTGAGCCCACCGGCACATACACAGCAGATCATCCCGGTAAAAACTTTGAGATTCCCGATTTTTCAATTCGTTTGATCAAAGATCCCGGGCCGAATGTTCATACAGAAGAAGCGACTTCATTAAATCCCACAAGCGCTACGAGCGGTGGTACAGTGACCTATGAAAATGAAAGTGCTGTAACAGCACGCGGGGTCTGCTGGAAAACATCAGCGAATCCGACCATTGCTGACAATGTGACAACAGATGGATCGGGTGCAGGATCGTATACAAGCAGCTTAACAGGCCTCACTGAAGGTACAACATATTATGTCAGGTCATATGCTACAAACACAGAAGGAACCTCGTATGGGGAAGAAAAAACATTTAGCACACCCTATTCAATCAGTTTTACCAATGGCAGTAGCTTCACACCTAATATCACTCTCGGAAATTCTGATCAGATCGTTGGACAATTTAAGATGGAAGCTCCCCAATGGGAAATCTATTTTGATGCAGTCACCATTCAGCTCAATGGGAGTCGCACAGGGTACAATAATTTTAAACTATTCTCAGAAAATCAGGTAGGTTTATATCAGATGGGCACAACAGTAACCGTTGATCCCGGTCAAGGTGAATCCATTACATTTACCGGATTTTCTGATGAAGAAATCGATGTTGGATTCCCACAAACTTTTTATTTGCGATGTGATGTGGCCGCCGGTGCCACAGGTGCCATACAAGGGGTAATTGTGGATAATAGCTGTCTGACCTTCAGAAATGGCGCCCTGAGCAGCGCACTCTCTAATGCAGTTCTGTCCGATGTCGATGTCTCATTGCCGGTACAACTATCATCATTCACTGCAAACCACACTCCCACAGGAGTTCTGCTTGAATGGACCACCCAATCAGAAACCGATAACCTTGGATTTATTCTGGAACGAGCACCAGTCGAGATGCCATTATTGGCGTCCCAGTCATGGCAAACTATTGCCACATATCGAACCCACCAATCTCTTGCAGGACAGGGCAATTCATCAGAGCGACATACTTATTCTTATTTGGATAAAAACAGCCAACAAGGTCAAAATTACAAATATAGATTATCTGATGTGAACACCGCAGGTGAAATCAATATCTATGATACAATCACTATTATCATGCCGGATTCTCCAGGAGAGACGATTCTGGAACCGCCTTTCCCTAACCCATTTAACCCTGAAACAAAGATTCAATATCAACTATCGAAAGCAGGATCAGTAGAAATTGTAGTTTATAATCTTATGGGCCGGCACGTAAAGACATTGATCAACAGACATCAGTCAGCCGGTAGTCACAACATCTACTGGCACGGTCGAGATGAAGCTGGCAATCATTCCTCCACGGGAACATATGTAATCGTCCTTAAGACATTAGAAGGTAAAAGGACACAGAAAGTTGTTATGATGCGGTGAAATAACTGCATTCAACCCCTCCAGGGTTCTAAACCCTGGAGGGGTTTTGTAGGACTGTTCTAATTTAGGCCAGGACTTGTCAGAACTTGATGATTACAAATTTTATTCAGCCGACAGTTGGGTGCCACATTTCTCTTGATCCTTTCCCGTGAAACATGTACTTTAACATAATCAAAACTCACTCGAAACAAATATTTTCCATACGGCCAAAATAACAACCAGTTTTGCCATGTATCCATCGTATTGAACTCTGCAATTGACTAACTGCAAAATTGCAAGTCACTATCAGGATGATATTATTCAGCTAACCAAAGAAGATGTTTTGAAGTTGTATTCCTAGGAGCCTTTTGTCATGCTGTCATCCCATAAATTAATCCGCAGAACTCTATTTACAGTCATCACCCTATTCCATTTCACGCTCTATTCACAAAATACCACACCCAAGTTCGAACATGTACCTTTTGATGAAGGTTTCTCAAAGAAATCGATCCTTTGCAGCTATCAAGACAGCCATGGTTTCATGTGGTTCTGCACAAAGCATGGCCTCTATCGCTATGATGGTTACGACTTTATTGTTTATCAACCTCATGTCGATGATCCATACAGTATAAGTTCCGGGTATATAAATAAAATATTTGAAGACTCACGCGGCACCCTCTGGATCGGGACGAATGATGCCGGACTGAATCGATACGACCGCAACCTGGACAGGTTCATCCGTTATCTGCATGATCCTGATGATCCCCATTCCATTGGTGACAACACCCTCTATGCCATCTGCGAAGGGGATTCGGGCACGCTCTGGATCGGGACACTGAACGGGGGGTTGAACCGTTTTAATCCTGAAACTGAACGGTTTACGCGTTACATCCATGATCCTGAAGACAAGCACAGCCTGAGCTATAATGATGTGCGGTTTCTTCAGATGAGCGACTCGGGCCTGCTCTGGCTTGGTACAGAGCAAGGCGGAGTGAACTCTTTTCATCCTGAAACAGAAAAGTTTACGCTTTACACCCAGGATGGAAAAATTAGCAGGGAGCAGAAAGATAATCCATTTGTTCCTTCTGATCAGTACAGAACAACCGCACTCTTTGAAGACCACGACGGACAAATCTGGTTTGCAATCAAATATGGTATTGTCCGTCTCGATCCGGTAACCGGCATGGCTGTGCGGTTTGATAAAACCCGAAGCAAATTCAACGCCCTTGGCGAAAATACCATTTGGGCTATCTGCCGGGACCGCTCCGGCGCATACTGGTTTGGCGGGACGGAAAGCCTCTTTCAATATAATCCTCAGACCGATGAACTGTCCCGCTACCGGCACGATCCAGTAAATCCCAACAGCCTGGTCTGGCATGCCGTCATCTCCATTTATGAGGATCGCACCGGTGTGCTCTGGTTCGGCACATGGGAGGGCGGGCTCTGTAAATACGATCCCGGAACCGCGCGGTTTGGCCATGTGCAGACTCCGCTCAGCGATGGTTATGTCAATGCCATCTATGAGGACAGCCGGAAGCAGATCTGGATCGGCACTTCAGAGGGGGGCCTGAGTCAGTTAAAATCCGGTAACCCTTCTGCTGGCGGGCCGCGATTTATCCATTACAGGCATGATCCTCATAATAGTAACAGTCTGATATCAAATTGTATCTCTGACATCTGTGAAGACAGCACGGGCCTGCTCTGGATTGCCACGAAAAAGAGGGGACTGAATGTGCTTGATCCCCTGACCGGGCGGTTTACGCGCTTTCCTTTTGAGCGTTACGGCATTCAGGCATTGAACCTCAGTGTGGTCCACATCGATCTGTATGGTTTTATCTGGATGGGACGCGAATTTGGATTCCTCCACCGCTATTCACCAAAGACAGACAGCATGAGAACCTTAACCTGCTATTCCCAGCACTCAGGAGATCTGGTCTGTTTCGGAATCAGCTGCTTTTATGAAGACCGAACCGGCTCATTCTGGATAGGAACGCAAGATGGCTTGACAAACCTAATATTTCCTGAAGGAGAGCAGAACGACTGGAGCTTAAAAAAGACAATACACTATCAGATGGATCCAAAGAATAGAAACAGCCTGAGCAATAACTCTATCCGTACTGTTTTTGAAGATCGGGCAGGTCATATCTGGATTGGCACCAGCATGGGTCTGAACAGACTCGATGGAGACAGGCAAACCATCGCCCGTTATTATAAAGAAGACGGACTTCCGAGCAATGTGATCAACGGCATTGCAGAAGACGAAAAACAGCGACTCTGGATCAGCACCAACAACGGTCTCTCTCACTTCGATCCGTTGACTGACACATTTAGAAATTTTGATATCCGTGATGGATTGCAGGGTAATGATTTCCGGGTGGGCGCGGTATGCACCGCAAGCGACGGCAAACTCTACTTCGGCGGCAGCAACGGATACAATGCGTTCTTACCCGATCATACGGAAGATTCTCCTCCTCCACCGCTAGCCATTACCGGATTCAATGTGCTCAACCGTCCGGTGGGTATTGGTGAGGTTATTGAAGGGCAAAAGGTATTAACCTCTGCCATTACAATGACGGATCAGGTCACCCTCTCCTACAAAAGCCGGGTCTTCTCCTTTGACTATGCCGCCCTGGATTTCCGGGCTTCAGAGAAAAACAGATACGCCTATATTCTTGAAGGCTTTGAAGAGGAGTGGATCGATGCAGGAATGCGCCGTCACGCCGTCTACACCAACCTGAAAGGCGGCCACTACACCTTCAGAGTGAAAGCGGCCAATAAAGACGGCATCTGGAATGAGCAAGGCGCAACAATTCGCATCAATATCACCCCCCCCTGGTGGAAGAGACTCTGGGCCAGGATACTTTTTGCTCTGGCCGGATTCACACTCCTTTTCTTCATTGCCCGTTTCTGGCTCCATAAAGAGCGTATGAAGACTCAACTCGACAGGGAGAGGCTCGAGTCTGAAAAATTCAAAGAACTTGACATCCTGAAGTCCCGGTTCTTCGCCAACATCTCCCACGAGTTCCGAACTCCGTTGACTCTGATACTGGGCACGGCACGTCAGATTATGGACTACTCAGGGGATGAGACGGTTCAGAAAAAGTCGCGTCTGCAGATGAAGAACGGCAGGCGGCTCCTCCATCTGATTAATGAATTGCTTGACCTCTCCAAGCTGGATGCCGGCAGAATGCATCTGGAAGTTAGAGAGCAGGATATTCTTCCCCTGGTCAGGGGGATCTGCCACTCCTTTGAATCCTATGCCATGCAGCACGATATTACACTGAGCGTCACGTCCCAGGTTGCCGAGGCCCCGATCTATTTCGATCACGAGAAGATGGAGCAAATCGTCTCCAATCTCATCTCGAATGCGGTGAAATTCACCCCCGCCAAAGGACGGATCGAGGTGTCGGTTTCGAGAAACGACTCTCTCGAAATTCGCGTCGCCGATACGGGACCGGGCATTGGTGAAGCGCATCTACCTCATGTTTTCGACCGCTTCTTTGAGGCCGGCAGCGGCTATGCCAAAGATCAAAAGTCCAGCGGCATCGGCCTGGCTCTGACGCGGGAGCTGGTGAAACTGCACCACGGCGAGATTGATGTCAAGAGCCTGGAGGGCGAGGGATCTACATTCATTGTAAAGCTTCCCCTGGGGCGGGCGCATCTGAGTGACGAGGAGATCATTGATGAAGCATCCGCAACAACGACTCTTCCCTATGTCCCCTCTCTTGAGCCTGTCCCGATCTTGATGAAAGAAGGGACTGCGGTGCAGGAGACGCCCCTCCTCCTCATCGTCGAGGACAACGCCGACATGCGCGTCTACATGCGTGAGGTGCTGACAGGTGGATATGAGATCATCGAAGCCGAAGACGGGCAGGCCGGATTCGATCTGGCCGCGGAGCGCATCCCTGACCTGGTCATCAGCGATGTGATGATGCCGCGCATGGACGGCTATCAGCTCTGTGAAATCATGAAAACCGACGAGCGCACCAGCCACATTCCCGTGGTGCTGCTCACGGCCCGATCGGACAGCGAGAGCAAGATGGAGGGGCTCACCCTGGGCGCCGACGACTATCTGACCAAGCCCTTCGACTCGGATGAGCTGAAGGTGCGGGTGCGCAACCTAATCGACCAGCGGTGCCGGCTTCGGAAGCGATTCAGTAAAGAGATCACCATGCCCCTCTCTGATATAGCCATCATGCCCGCCGATGAGAAATTTCTGGGCCGGGCTGCCGAAATCATCGAAAGCCGCCTGACAGATCCCGATCTGAGTATCGAGTGGTTCAGCCGGGAGATGGGTCTCTCACGCTCTCAGCTCTATAGAAAACTACAGGCTCTGGTCAATCAGTCAGCCAGTGAATTTATCCGTTCAATCCGTCTCAAACGGACCGTGCACCTGCTCGACCACAGAGCAGGCACCGTCTCTGAAATCGCTTTTGAGGCGGGCTTCAACAGCCCCGAATATTTCAGGGCCTGCTTCAAAGAACAATTCGGCTGTAGTCCTACCGAATATCAATCTCGCCCATAAGATGTAACCTTTACCAGTAAAAACCTCTATATGCATCATAGTCTTTGCATTATGCACCATACTTGCTTGGTGGGGTAATGCATTTTTAATTATTATGATGCTGTATCATTATTCCATTTAAGAAAAAGAACTCAAAAGATGTTTTTGACAAGATGAACAGGAGTTACAAACTTACGATTCAGTTTTTTTAGCTTTCCACTCATCCCGTTAATAATTGTATTCAAGTTGAGTATCCCGGATAATGAGAGGAAACTTCCAAGAACTTTTATATAAACCTGGCGGATTTGCAAATTATGTCAAGACAGGAGTATCACCATAAAAATCAAATATATAATATTAGTCACCATCTTCATCACCGCTAATCTCTTTGCCAATACATCAAGAGTCTCTAATGTGCGCATGAAATATTACAGAAATGGCGATCCCATTATCTATGCAAAGTATAATCTTGCAGATTACACTTGTTAGAACATAATAGCAACAACACGCTGTCCCCCTGCTTGTAATGATTACAAGATTACTAAAATCGTAGAGGTATCCATGAAAGATAAAAAATCAAACTTCAATCGACTCCCTGCTCTTAATAGCTTAACGCCACCTGTTCTCATTATATGTTTGGCAGCTTTACTTTTGCTATTGCTCCCTCTTCAGAGAGTTGAAGGATCAAAAACTCAAAAAAGTACAGGCCTTCGTAATTCAACGTTGATACTGGACGATGCAACGGTATATGAAGGCGATGGCACCGCCACAATCAACGGGCATCTCAGCCTGGCTCCCCAGGCCACTTCCTTGACTGTCACACTGAATAATGGAGCGACAATTACATTTAATGTTGGACAAACATCGACAACCTCGACAGAATTTGCCGTACGACGAGATGATCCATATAATAATCCTGAATATTATACTCTCTCGGTTGTCAGCACAGACGGAGGTGGGAATTTTGATAATCTGTATACGTATGATGACTCTGACATTCAGGTTTTGGATACCATAGATAAGACTACCCTGACCGTAGAGGGGCAATCGCCGGTCCTTGAAGGAACAACTGTCGAGCACACTTTTACTGTAAATGAGACAACAATGACCGGCCTGTCAATTGAATTTGAGATTTTAAACGGTACAACGAACAGTTCAGATTTTTCAGGACCCGACTTTCCCGGGGAACTCCATTCTGTTGAAATACTTGCCGGCGAAGTGTCTGCCTCATTCTATTTGACCACCGTTGTTGATGGGCACGATGAAGGAACAGAGAATTATTTTATTCGGATTGTCAGCTGCAGCGGAGGCAACGGTTTTGAAGACCTTGATATAGACGATTCTCCAATAGAAACTGAAATTACAGACACTGCACCTGAAATCGATGTACAGCGGCCTGCAAGTTCATCAATCGTCAATGGTGGCACAGACAATATTGGCACCCAAGCTCCGGGAAGCGTGGAGCTGGTCTACACAATTGATAATACGGCCGGAACAGCGACTCTATATATACCCGCAGACAGTGTGACCGCTGCAAATCAGAATAACTGCAGCGGGTTTGCTGTTGCAACAGCCCTTCCTCTCAATGTAGCAAAGGGCGATACAGCTGACCTACGTGTCTCTTTTACTGTCAACAGCCCGGGCACCTTCTCATGGGACATGTCAATCGGCAGCAACGATTCTGATGAGACGCCGTACACTTTCACCATTGAGGGCACAGGGGAAGCCAGCCTGCCCGTGGAACTGTCACTCTTCTCTGCAGAGCCGGTTTATGGCGGTGTGCTGGTCTCATGGACCACTGAATCAGAAACTGATAACCTGGGGTTTGTACTTGAACGCGCCCCGGGGGCTGAAGATTATCAACCCCGGCAGTGGGAAGTCATCGCCTCCGGTCAAATCCATCCGGAATTATCAGGCCAGGGCAATTCATCGGAACGACATGACTATACGTTTATAGACACAGACATTACCCCCGGCCAGACCTACTCCTACCGCCTCTCTGATGTCAACTTGTCCGGTGAAGTACATGTCTACGATGTGATTTCCATAGATCTGCCTGATGCTCATGAAGAAACGGTTCTTGATCCCCCCTTCCCCAATCCCTTCAATCCTGAAACAAAAATCAACTATCAACTAGCTGAGTCGGGGCAGGTAGAAATCACGATATATGACATGTTGGGGCGTAAAGTAAAAACCCTGATTGACAAGCAACAAACTGCCGGCAGCTACAACATCTACTGGCATGGCCGTGATGAATCTGGCAATCAGACATCAACAGGCACCTATCTGATTGTCCTGAGGACAGTGAATGGTGTAAGAACACAAAAAGTTGTCATGATGCGGTAGCAAAATACTGCACCCCTCCAGGGTTCTAGACCCTGGAGGGATTTTGTAGGGCTTGCTTCAAAGAGCAGTTCGACTGTTCGCCTACCGAATATCAATTCCAATCATAAAATTTCTGTTACCGGTAAAAAAAACTGACCATTTGCAACATAGCCTTTGGATTATGCAACATACCCGCTTGTTGGGGTATCGCTTTTTTGCGTATTATTATAGCGAAGAGCAAGTAATAATTCACTATTAAAAATTTACATTTGAAACATATGCCTCTCTTTACTGTGCAAGTGATGTGAGAGAGTGTTAGATAACTAAGGAAGAATCCAGGTTTTTGAAAGGTAAGGTGCACCTCATAACCAAACTTGACGAGACTGTCGAAAAAGCCCACACTTGTCATTGCGAGCGTCCTTTTGCGAAGCAATCTCATTACTTTCATGCCTGAGTTATGAGATTGCCGCATCGTTATGAGAGATAAACAGTTTGAGCAGAGGCCAAAAGAATATTTAGACAGGATTAACAGGATTAAAACATAGATCGGTCTTTTATTAAGTAGGTATTATCAAGCTTGCCTCAAAAAAAACATTTTATAGGAACTCACAAATGCCCAATACACCCACCCGCTCCCCGATCCAGCGCGCATTTTTGTACCATGCCGCGAAGACCGTGGATGTCCAACTCACCAACCCTGACTTTACGGTTGAGGAGTTCAGCCGGCTTATGAATCTCTCGCGATCTCAGCTCTTTCGACGTCTCAAAGCGGCCACCGGTGAATCGGTGTGTGCGTTCATTCGCAGCCGTCGGCTGAAACGGGCTCTGCAGTTGATGGACAGGGGCGTGTCGCCTCTGGTCAAAGTGGCCAGAGAGGCGGGATTCGGGACGGATACCTATTTCAGGAAGTGCTTCAAGGATGAGTACGGAGTGTCGCCATCGGAGTATTGGAAGAGCAATTAAGAAATAAAGATATGGTGGGCGCGAGACTGGTTAAACTTGTGACTGGACATTATCAATATAATTTGACAATACTTAAAAATTAAGCAGGAGATCAAAAATGAAGAAAACGCTACTCATCATGACGTTGCTCGTTCTGGGTGCAGGCACGACCATGTCGGCTGATACCGATGACTTTGTCATCACCGTAAAAACTGATAACCCGGGCACATCCTCTAATGTACAATTTACTATCCCTACCACAGGAACCGGGTATAATTACAATGTAGACATTGATAATGACGGCATAGATGACGCCACAGGGGTCACGGGTAGTTACACCTGCACTTACCCTTCAGCAGGAACCTACACGATCAGGATAAAAGACAACAGTGGTGCGGGCACAGGTTTCCCCAGAATTTATTTCAATGACAGCGGTGACAAAGCCAAATTGCTCACCATCGAGCAATGGGGCACGGGACAATGGACGTCAATGAACAGCGGTTTTTACGGTTGTTCCAACCTTGCAGGGCAAGCGAATGATGCGCCCGATTTATCAAGTGTAACGGATATGAGCTATATGTTCCGCGATGCATCCAACTTTAACCAGGATAT
>JAGLOF010000188.1 GCA_023139105.1 bacterium | reverse complement strand
TAGGTGGAAAACAATGTATCTCTTCCTGCACTTGTTTCAGGATCTCATTGTTGTGGCTCTCTCTGGTCGTGAGTACAAAAAGAGCAATTGTATACGGATGACTCGGCAAACTCCGGATTGAAATAAGGGATATTGGTTTTTTGCAGCGTCTTGTTGAGGAGTAGTGCGCCTGCATTATCTCCCCCTCAACTCCACAATCTCCCGGGAAAGCCGCATGCCCTCTTTCCACCAATTAGTGGTGACTCCGTCTTTATTGGCCTGCTCCAAGAGTTTAATTGTATGCTCACCGAAAAATGCAGGCATCTCTTCTTGAAGATCAGTTCCTGAGAGAGGCATGAAGAAGTGCATTTGCGTTCGGGCGTGGAAACGGTTATTGAGATCACGGGCAAATTCAATGGTTGCCATTCGCTCATCGTCTGTTTCTCCGGGGAAGCCCAAAATGAAATCCAGAACCGGTGTGAAGCCTGCTTCTTTTGTAATTGCAACCGCTCTTTCAATTATCTCAGTATTATGTCCACGTTTGAATCGTTTGAGAATGCTGTTACTGCCAGATTGTGCGCCAATTGTCACCTTGCGGTTGGAGGCGTATCGTGCAAGCAGCTTCATCGCCTGTGCAGTAATTGTATTGGGCCGCAGTTCTGAAGGGAAGACGCCATATTCGATGTGCCTAATGCCGATCTCCCCGGCGCGGTGCAGTACCTCTTCCACAAGATCCAAATTACATATGCCCGGTCTCTCAGCACCGTATTCAAAACCCGACGGGCAGATAAAGCCTACACGTGAATGATATCCTCTTGTTTTTAGTTCATCAAGATAGACTTGAATTGCTTTCATGGACCTGTGCCGGGGTTGCACATTACTGGTCTGACAGAATTTGCAGTGCCACAGGCAGCCACGGGTGATTTCAAGGGGGGACATCATTGGAATTGTATTTGAGATGGGGAAGCTTTTGTCCAGATCTATCAGTGTATCACTTGTCCGGATCCATTTGATTGAATCATCAACATCCATATTAAATTTATTCGCCGGGCCATTCCAATAGATGGCTTGTTTGAATGTGTTATTCTGCTCAAGATAGTCCATGAGCATGTGAGGGAATGTGGATTCGCCTTCACCGGCAGATACTGCATCAAAGCCCAGTTTGAAACCGGAGAGCGGATCTCCCACAAGGTGTGGACCTCCGCCAATTATACTGATTGTATTGTTAATGTGTTTTCTGATCTGCTTGATCTCATCTAAAACCCATGGCATATGCGGTGTCATGAAAGAATAGACCACTACGGCTGCGTTGGTTGTTTTAAGATGCAAAGATATTTCTTCAAATGATCCTGCAGGAATGAGTGAGTAGTATTTTTGCAGGCCGGCAGTCTCCACCAGATTATAAAGTACAGGCATGGTCAGGAGATTGCCATCATGATGACGGAAAATCAGCGATATTTTATTTGATTTTTGCATGGTTGCCGATTTTCCAGACTTGTATGTATTCGTCATTATCAGCTTTACTTTGAATTGTGTGGCTACACTTATCCTTTGCTTCAAGATATATAATGTCGTCACTAAATCATAAATAATTTTTAATTAATGGTAAATATTTTATTGAGTGGGATTGTGGAGCAGATTTATCAGCTGATACTATTGAGGCTCATTTGAAAATATCGTAATCCCAATTAGTTTCAGGTTTTGTGAATACGGTTACCGTCATCATTTCCCGTTCTATAATATCTACAGTAAATTTTTGTCCGTCTGTTCTACCTGCCAAATCAATGCTTGTATATGGGGACTTAAAAGATTAGATTGTACGCATGATACGAATCGGATTAATATTATTATTATCTGCCAATACTCTTTTTGCACAACAGTGGCAGATAGAGCATGAGATATCTTTCCGTATAGATGTCAGAAGACCCGGAGTTGCAGCAACCGGCAGTGACGGGTCGTTGTATGTTGCAGATAATCACGACGGATCTATTCATCGCATTGATGCAGAGACAGGGGATGTAATACGTATTACATCTGATAGCTGGCAGGCTATTACAGATCTGGCAGTGCTTCCTTCGGGCGATCTGCTTATTCTGGATGGGCACCATCAACGGTCAATACGGATACATACTTCAGGAAAGCTTGTAGCATCAAATGCATGGACTTTGCCTAAAAAAGAGTTCCCTGCCAAAATTGTGACATCCGGTGCCTGGGGTGAAACGGTTATAGTGCGGCAGTCACGTATGGGGCGGCCGCGGTATATGGCATGCCATGTACGAGCTTTGGAGGCGACAGGGGAAATTGTATTTGATAAGGGTCCATTCAAAGATGGCCGGCTCATTTCAATCAAACTCTCAGCATCTCGTGACAGCCTCGGCATGCATCCCTGGGGAGCGCACGATCTCTTTGCCGGTCGGACGGGTGATAATCGTTACTACAGATTTGATGTAGAGAGCGGTGAGATCTTTGCCTGTTCACTGCATGGTAATGAGCAGATGATCTTTGATACACAATTAAGGCGTCATTCGCCCTCTTCTTTCCAGATCGATCAATTACGTATGGATTTGCCAAATAGCACTCAAGATATTGATACATCATCAATGATGCCGGCTTCAACGTATTTCACTATGGACGGATTAGGGCAGTTATGGGTGTCAACCGGTAATCTGACAGTTAGCCGTGGACGTATAAAGGAGGAGATCCTTTTATTTTTAACCAGTGGTAAAGCTTTGGGAAGATTAGAGTTAGGCGTAAAACCATCTGCATTTTTTATGGACAGATTTTTTACTTTGAAAGTTGATTCCCGCCGCAGGCAAACCGTAATTCGCAGATACAGGCTCATTCCACCTCGTTGACATATTCGCCAAAAGTGAATTTTCCTTGACTTTTTCGTAAAAAAGCCTTAATATTCAATGTCTTAGGGAACTTACCAGTAATTAAATTCGCATTTTTTTTCGGGCTGTTGGAAACTGTATTCGGTAATAGCGTTGCCGGGCATACTGGTAAGTCAGGTTTCCGGCATTTAAAAGCCCTGATGAAGTCCCGAACGCATATTTTATGGAGGGGATATCATGAGAGGACATCGCTATTGGCGTGTGCTGATTGTTGTGCCGCTTGCCTGTCTTTTATGGGTCCAGTCTCTCCGGGCTCAGATCCCGTCACTCAAAATCAATATCGCAGAAGTATCTATCAGTGATACTACTGTCAGGCGAGGCCTGCATGGAAATTTTCCATGGCCGGTACTTACCTTAATTACTGTGCAGGATTCAGCCGGACGTTATGTTCACGGCTTGGCTGATACAACCCGCTGGCTGCTGCCCGACGATACAACAGAGACGGGAATTGTTGTGGACAGTGTTTGGACACGTCTGTTGGAATACCATAAAGACAACAATGCTCTACCGGCTAATCCGGACATAAAGAATTCAATCCCTGAATATCAGGTGACTGAGGTTTATGATGTAGACGGTCTGGGGCTTTCTGTTGTGCTGGCCATGGATTACTCCGGCAGCCTTGGTGATGATATTTACAAATCTGAGGATGCAGCCAGGATTTTTGTTCGCCAGATGACGGTTAATGATCAGGCGGCCATAGTAAAATTTACAGGTAAAGTTACTGTTTTTCAAGGATTCACGGCAGATACAACAAAGTTGATGGATGCTATTGGTCGTCCGACTGAGGATAGAGAATATACGGCCATGTTTGATGCCGCCTATACCGCAGTGGATATACAGAGATATCAGGTGAGTCCGCGGCGTCCTGTGGTTATTTATACAGATGGCAAGGATAATTACTCCAGCCATGGTGTAGATGATGTCATTACATTGGCCCGTGAACTTGAGACACCACTTTTCACAATAGGTGTAGGCTCCAGTATAGATGATGTAGAGCTGCAACGTATGGCCGATGAAACCGGTGGTAAATATTGGCATGCCACTACTGTTGACAGTCTGGCAAAGATATATGTTGATATCTATCGTCTGATTCGCGGTTATTATGTAATGGCCCACGGCAGTACTGATCCATATTACAATGGAACCTGGCGAACTGTAGATATCACCCTGAACGACGGTGGGCACTATGGTGCCGGTCTGGGGTATTATTATGTGCCGTTCAGGCCTGCAGATTTCCGAATACACAAGACTGCTATAACCGATTCTTTTACTGTGTCAAACGGTGATACAACTAATTATTTGAACACAGATGACAGGGTTACATACTACATTGATCTTGTAAATGAAGGTCCGTCATCATCCCCCTCTGTAACAGTATTTGATGTGCCGCCGCCTCAGCTTACCCTGGAGAGTGCAGATCCATTACCACTGGACATGCAGGCAGATACACTGCAATGGACTTTTGGCCCCATGGTCATGGGAGCACATGAACGCATTACTCTGACATTTATAGTAGATACTCTGGATGTAAACAGGTCTGTAGATCTGCTCAATACGGCATGGTCAGAGGCAGAGCAAGATACTGTTGATAATAATGACCGTGACAGTGTAGTAGTTACATATGTGCCTCTTCTGCCCGTTGATCTGGCTGTCAGAAAGTATGCCTTTTCCGACTCAATGGCCGTCTTGGATTCCGACACAGTCTATTATGCAGGCCCAGCCGATATAATTACCTACAATGTTTCTGTAACGAATTCAGGTCAGCAGACAGCAGGAAATATTGAATTTATAGATATTCTGCCCGCCAATATAAGCCTGGTCTCCGCTCCAACAGATGCAGCGACTATATCAGGAGATACTTTGAGTTGGACATTGTCTTCGCTGGGTTCACGCGGAGCTGTTCAGAATTATATTTATACGGTAACGACCGCTGATGTGCTGCCGCCGTGGCAGGTTGAAATGATTAACACAGTTACTGTATATTGCAGCCTTGATTCTGTGCCGGGAAATAATTCGGCAACGGATAAATTTATTGCCTTGGGCCCCATGCCTCCTGATCCATTGGTCAGATGTAATCCTGTTCGTGTAGAACCGCTTGACAGTGTTACAATTGATGTTTTTACGCCCGTTCATGCTGTACGTTGGGATCTGAGACTGGAGTTTGAGGACGATTCAGAGCTTAGCTATTATGCAGATGCATTTATTGACGTGACTACTCTGACGCCCGGTGTCTGGACACAGGTCATTCCTGATTTTGCCGATACGCAGATGAGGACGGGTAATCTGGAAGAGAAAGTGGCTGTTATTTTTGAGACTGAGGATGTCTGGCAGACCATACGCACAGATACGGCCTGGTTTGATATAACCAGTACAGATGTGTTTTTCCTGGATGAGACAGACTGGCATATAGAAGATGAAGGCCCGCTGGGATTCAGGTTTAAGCTCTCCAGTAATCGGAATGCTCAAATTATCATCTATGATATCTCAGGCGGCCATATACGTAGTCTCTATGACGGGCCGGCATATGCAGGATGGAATCGTACATCCTGGGACGGTCTTGATGATTCCGGACAACAGGCAGGTTCAGGCCTCTATGTGGCCATTCTTCGTTCCGGTTCATTCCAGAAATATCGTAAATTCATGTTGGTTCGGTGAAAGGGGGCATGCATATGAAACGTTTATCAATCCCGATGGCCGCGACCATATTCGCAATCTTGATATTGACTTCTGCGTTGAATGCTCAAACCGGCGCAGGTCTTCCATTTCTTAAAATTGCTACTGGTGCACGTCAGGCAGGACTGGGCGGTGCGTTTACCGGTGTAGCAGATGATATATACAGCCTCTGGTGGAATCCCGGTGGCGTTGGTATGATAAGGCGTTGGCAGTGGAGCGCAAGTTACAACCGCTGGTTTGCTGATGTTTATCAAGCTAATTTATCCTATGCCCGTCAATTCCGCATTTTGGGCAGCAGGAAAACGGGCGTTGGTGTCTCTCTATCTTACCTGGGTATGCCTGACTGGGATGCCACAGGAGGATTGAGACCGGCTGTTTCTGCTGATCATTTAAGTGTAGGTCTTACTATCGGCCAGAGACTTGACTGGATTCATAGAGGTTTGGGTATAGGCGGTAGTGTTAAAGGCATTGTCAGTAATTTTAATCAGCTCTCCACAAATGCAATTGCCAGTGATGTCGGTCTTGTATTTCGTCCGGATCGTTTTAAATTAGGCAATCCCGGTACAGGTTTATTTGATTATGGTGTTATTACACTGGGTGTCTCGTTGCTGCATATCGGAAGTGACATCGTCATGGATCAATCAGCTTCAACATTGCCGCGCACATGGCGTGGAGGTGCATCACTACATCTGGGCAGACACCGTGGAATTAATATGCTTTTTGCCGCAGATATTGCAGGTGTCAAAGACCGTGATGCCATCTTATCATTTGGAGTAGAGGCATGGTATCGCTCAATTATCGGTGTTCGCGGCGGTTATCAGAGTAACGGCAAGGATCTTGGGTCCTGGACAATCGGTGCAGGCCTACGCTGGGATGATGTGCTTAATTCTCTATTAGGTCTTCCAACACGTTTTGGAGATGCATTTCAGTTTGATTTTGCAGATGCCGGTTATGGCGATGTTCTGCAGACTTCTTATCGGGGAACTGTCACTCACTATCCTATTGCTCCGGAGCCATTTGAATTGGGCGAACCTCAGGTAGTAACCAGTAAGGTAGCCGGTGTCTCCAGTCAGGTTGATCTCTTCTGGGAGAAAGCCTTTGATCCGGATCCCTTTGATGAGATCCGTTATGTGGTAATGATTGATAAGGATAAAGATCGCCTCAACCGGGCTATCCATATGGTAGAGCATAATCTGCCCGCTTTCAGGCGTTCATCTCTGAAAGACTCTCTTTTACTTGTAGATTATGTGCCTACGACATCATATAGAACAGATGTAGCCGATAGGGGCATTTATTATTGGGCTGTTGCGGCATATGACCTGGATGATCATGCCCAGTTGGCCAAACGCGGCCGGCAGAGTGTAGGCAGGTTTATTGTAGAGACTGCCGATCTTCTGGTAGAAAATGTTATTTTCAATCATACTGAGTGGATAACCACGACTCCTGAGCAAGGAGTGTTATCCATAACTATCGTTAATCAGGGCAATGGGCCCTCGCCCAGATACCGTTTCATAGCACGTATCCGGCCACCGGCATCTGTAACGGCTGCGCTGCCGCCGCTGTTTGATATGTATATGCCGGCTTTGAAAGTCAATGAAGATACTACTCTTCATATTGATTGGAATAGTCCGTTTATGGGCGTACACAACCTACTCTCTGAGATTATTCCGGATACAACAATGTTGGAACTCAACGGTGAGAATAATCATCGTATAGACAGACTTGTCTCTGTTCCCAAGGGTGTGCTGGACGTACGCGATTCTGTAGAAGTAGTGGCTACCGGTTATGAATTTGCCGAGATTCCGGTTGTACCCGAAGTCTATTTTGATGCATTTGTCGACACAGTCTTGCAGCAGTATGTACATGTTGAGTGGCCTCTACCGGCAATACTGGAAACAGTTGTCGATCGTATGCAGAAGAATCCTCAAATTTCAATAGCTTTATTAGGTACAATTGATAAGCTTACGGGTGAAAGTGATACTGGCCTGGCTCTGAAACGTGCAGAAGCCGTTAAGAGAAAACTTGAAGCAATGGGTGTTTCCGGCAGACGCATAGAGGTTGTCAGAGATCATGATGGGATTTTACAGGGCCTGAGACCGATGCCAGCAGATCCCATGGATGCTTTATTCCACAAACAGCAGAACCGCAAAGTCATGATTAATGTTGAACAGCAGTATCAACATATACTGTTTGCACCGCACAAGGTAGCAGTTGATACTACAATTCGTAATCCAATACCAATGGGTATTGCAATACACTCACCGGCTTTGACTCTGGACTGGCAGATATTTGGTGGTTCTGATGTTTTCCTGACAGATGTTACCTTTATTCTGGGTGACAGTATTGTTGGTACAATCAAGTGGGACGGTACTGGCACTGAGGGCAGGTTGGTGCCGTTGAATAATTATTTCACCTATCAGCTAACCATGAAAGATACATTGGGCAGAGAATTTAAAACAAGACCGGCGTCAATCTATATTCTTGAAAAGCAAACTATACGCCGTAGGGAGATGTTTGGTGCTGCCAAGTTTGCCAAAACAGAACCGGTATACCGTTTCTATTGGGACCGTCTGATGGAGATAGCAGAAGAACTGGTTGATAATGCTAATATGAGGCTTCAGTTTGAGGGTCACGCATGTCAAACAGGTGCAGAGGCTCTTAATGATCGTCTTTCAAAGGCCAGGGCTGCGGCATTTACTCAGGCCTTCCTTGAAGAGCTTCAGAAGAATCATCCTGAGAAATATAGTGAAGTCAGGAGGCGAGTAGACGCACCTGCCGGTTTTGGTGAATATAATCCATTGTCCCTGCGTCTCAAAGGAAAGCGTGAGGTCTTGCTGGGAGATAATCAAACACCATTTGGGCGGTATCTGAACAGGCGTATTATGGTTTTACTTTATTTGCAGCATTAGTACACATAAGACATAATGGCATGATTTATGCATAACCCCCTCTGTAATAGAGGGGGTTTACTAATTTAGTATAGGAAATAATATGCGTCAGCGATTTCTTTTCATTTTGCTAACATGTCTTTTCGTTTCGCAGGCCATGGGGCAGGACATAATTACAAAAAAAGATGGTTTAGTGATTCGTGGCAGAGTTGTGAAGCGGGCTAATAAAGCAATTGCAATTCGAACAACAGAAGGCATTCTTACTGTAGTAAAACAAGCAGATGTATCAAGTATACAACGTGGTAAAATGCTATACGATCTGGAAACGCAGATACGTTATCGCATTGAGAAGAGAAGGCCATATCTGCCATTTCTCATTCTTACCGGAGCAGGAGCAGCATATGCTGTGAAGCAATTTGATGAATATAAAAAGAATAAGAAAGAAGCAGATGCTGAAATTAGAGTTGATGACATTCAGAATTTAAATGATAAGTCAAAGCGTAATCTTGCAACATCAATTGTCTCAGGTATAATATCTATAGGTACAGCCTATATCGCATTGCGCCCTATAGAAGTGAAGACACCGCTCGGTCCTTTTAAGATGTCACTTGGAATACATGATACTCAAATAAGGTTGTCTATGAATTTTTAATGATCAGACACGAAAAAAAACAACCCTCTCAGTTACATTTGAGAGGGTTGTTTTTTTTTGCCTCATCGTGGAGCTAAATTTTATTTAAACTGGAAAAAGACAGAAGAATTAGCAACGAACAATACGAACAATACGAACAATAGAATAGAAATTATTTTGAATTTAACAGGAATAAACACCGGGTGTTGAATTATTTTTACTTTTACATGTGTACCATGTATGAGTTAAAATTCAACACCCGGTGTTTTATTGATATGCTTTGTCCAAATAGCGAATCACCCCCCCCAGCCTCCTTCTCAAACTGGCCATTACCCATATCTTGGGTACTGG
>JAGLOF010000187.1 GCA_023139105.1 bacterium | reverse complement strand
GGCCAAAAGATTACCGGGGAGACAGCTTTTTTCATTTCTCCGGGAACCCATGTAGATCCGCTCTGATCCGTTCAATCCATGTAATCTGTGTTCCATTTGCTCTAGTTCTTCTTCGCTCTTTTTCGTATCCTTCGTAGGCAAATGCTCTTTTTTTTCGCTCTGGTGTATCCTGTTAATCCTGTGATCCTGTCTGATTTTTCTTGTCTATTATTTACTCACAGGATAAAACACAGACACTGTTAAGTATAGACCCCGGCCAAAAGATTACCGGGGAGACACCTTGTTTATTTACTCCTGGAATCCATATAAATCTGTTCTGATCCGTATAATCCGTGTCATCCGTGTGCCATGCTCTAGTTCTTTTTCGTGATTTCGTGGGCCAATGCTCCTGCTCTGGGAGCTTATTTGTAGAGAAATCAGCGCATCAATACCATTTTGCATACTGCTTTAATGGAATTTTTCTCCAGAACGGCGTAATAAATACCACTCGACCTGTCTGCCATATTCAGATCCAATGCATATGAACCGGCTGCCTTTATCTCATGGTCCAGCAGAGTCATTACATGTGCGCCTCTGATATTATAAATTTTCAATGAGACGGCACCGGGCATCTTCATAGAATAGCGTAAGCGCGTGATGGGATTAAAAGGATTTGGATAGTTCTGCTCCAATTTGAAATCAGCGGGCCACGTTTGAAATTCGGGTTGTTCGACAATTCCGGATGAGATAGACATGGTCTGGCCCACTATCTCAAGAAGATTCATATTGCCATTGATTTTATCCTGACCAAGGGCCCAAATCATCACTCCGGCAAGAGATTCTGACCTGGCAAACATACATTTATGGCGCACTGACACAGTATCATCATATGTAATAAAACCTGTATTTGAACTGTTTAGCAGATAAGGAACCTTGGCTACATCATCCCAATGATAAGACCAGCCCTGTGCCAGCTTGGGAATAATCTCATTATATAAAAGATCTGTGACAGCTCCTGAATAGCTCTGATTATAATCTCCGGCATTACACATCTTGCCGTAAAAGGGAATACCTGCTAATATTTTATCCTTGGCAATGCCACGGCCATTAAGATACATAACACCAAATTGTACTGATCCATTATTATTGGTCTGGGGAGAATACAAAGGCGAATTATACCCGGCTCTTTGTACCCAGCTGCCAAAAAAATCATATGTCATGCATCCGAACCAATCAATATGTGGTTCAAGTGCATTAAAATCATACCATCTTCCGAACCAGTCTGTTGACGGCACAGCCATAGTAATTAATAGTTCCGGTGCATTTGCCGCAAACAAATTCCGCATATCAATGACAAGCCGGGTTAAATCATCACGCTGATTCAATGTTGCCGGATGCTCCCAGTCAAGATCGACACCATCATAGCCCCGGGACAGGATAAAGTCTAATAAATTTTGTATAAACGTGCTACGCAATGTGGAATCTACTGCAACAATAGAAAAATTAGCGCCATTACCCGCACCTCCCAACGAAAGCAGCACCTTGACACCAGCATCATGGGCCGATGAAATTAACGCCGGATAGTTCAGGGCAGTGCCATTTATTAGTGATCCGTCTGCACCAGGCCAGGCAAAAGCATGAACAATATGAGTGAGATGTTGATAGGGGATCTGTACGGCAGGAAGATCATTATGCATCCACCAGGGGTAATAACCGACAACATTCTCGTTGGCTGTAAGACTTCCGCAGAGCAGAAATATCCAGACGATTATTATTTTACATCCCCGGCACTGCCTATAAAATTTATACATTAAAAGCCCTCACCTGTTACTTCGGGTAATCATTCAACGAAAAATCTTCCTCAATATCAAGGCAGTTGCTCCCATGGAAACGGAGTAGATGCCAAATTCTGAAAATGTAATATCAGGCGATGGCATACCAATTGGATAGGTCTCCAGCAATCTCTGTTTCACCGTATCCCTGATCTTGTCCAGAAGCAGATCGGAAGCTTCGGTTATATCACCGCCTACAACAATCCGGTCAGGATTGATAAATTCAACAACCTTGCAGATTTCATCTACTATGAACCGGGCAAACTCATTTAAGATACGCTTAGAGATATTGCACTGTTTTCTTGCGCAGGCGACAATATCTTCAATAGACAGATCAACTTCATTCTTGTCCATATTTAAAATGGGTGCATCACCGCCAAAACGCACTCTTCCTTCTTCGATGAGATCCTCTAAAGGAGACATAGATTTTAAAATTTCTCCTGCAGAACCATCCGCACCTTCATAGAGTTTGTAATCGAGAATCAGTCCGGCACCCATCTGACCCTGGCGTTCATTCAGTGTAAGAAACACAAGATTTGCCGGAATAGGTTCATCCGGAGTGTTCTGATACCAACGAATTCCCAAAGCTCCGGCATTGGCATCGTTGACAATTTCAACCGGAAGAGAGAGAGAGTTAATCAGCATTTTCTGAAGAGGGAAATTTTTAAGAAAGATGCGCCGTGAGTAAAGGACAACTCCCTGAGTACGGTCTACCAGACCCGGAAGTGCCACACCCACGCCAATAACTTTTTCTATGGGAATCTTTAACTTAGCCAGAAGATCAACGATAAAATCATGTATTAATTGGGGTACTTTCTCCGGATTCATCTCCCCTATACCTATGCGTTGTTCCCGATGAACAATCTCTCCGCCAAAATTAATTACCGTGGAGCGCAGGGCATTGGGTATCAGTTCAATACCAACGATATACCCTTTATCCGGTACAAGGCGCCATAAAGTAGGTGGTTTTCCGGCAGATCCAAGTGATGAACTGATTCTGGCTATTTCAATGAGCCCCTTACTCTGGAGCGAACGTAATATATAAACAATGGTAGAGGGTTGATATTTGCACATACGTGATAGCTCTGCACCGGAAATTTCTCCGTTTATCCGAATGGCATTTAATATCTCCCGATGGCTGGGTATTTTAAGCTGAAAAGGCTGCTTGATCATATTTCCCTCAATAAATTCACTACTTGATTATTAGATTAATTTTAAAATATGCAATCCTTGATTCAAATGCAAGGAACATTTGTTAGGCCATTGAACTAATTAACAGAAATGAAACAATTAAACCTTTTCGCCAATATCGATGTCTAAACTAATGTCGACAATATTTCGCGCTACGTTTTCTTTTGGGATGAACTGATCAGGATAAAAATATATCACAGAGTAACTTTTTGATTTTGCCGTTGTACATATAAACGTCATGCGGCAGATTTTAAATCTATAAGGAGTATATACTATGAAACAATGGCGCCCAGTAATATTTATCATATACAGTTTTCTACTTTGTGGCAGTGTATCGGCACTTGAAAATAAGATTAAGCCTAATAAACAGCCACGCAAAATTTATGTGACAAAACGGATAAATCCACATCCACCTGTATTGGATGGCATGGGAACTGATATAGTTTGGTCTAAAGTAGAATGGAGCAGCAATTTTACACAAACCCGTCCCAACGAAGGTGAGCCTCCCACTGAACAGACCTCTTTTAAAATACTGTATGATGATGATAATCTTTATGTACTAATACGTGCTCATGATACACAGGCGGACAAAATTGCACAAATCATGGCACGTAAAGATCATTTTATAGGTGACATGGTTGAGATCAACATCGACTCTGACCATGATCAACAGACAGCTTTCAGCTTTACCGGCATGGCATCAGGTGTTAAAGGTGACGAAGCAATCACACAAAATGGCCGCAATTGGGACAGCAGCTGGAATCCTGTATGGTATCTCGCAACAAGCGTAGACAGTGAAGGCTGGACAGCAGAGATGAAAATTCCATTCAGTCAGCTGCGCTTCGGCAATAAAGAGGAACATGTATGGGGCATTCAGATAATGCGCAACCTCTTTCGTAAGACAGAGAGATCACATTGGCAATTTATCCCCCAGGATTCACCTGGACAAGTACATCTATTTGGTGAACTAAGGGGGATTAAAAACATCAAACCCAGTCGTCAGATCGAACTGCTGCCTTATACAGTAGGCAGTACACAGCGATTCCAAAAAGAAGCGGGGAATCCATTTGCCGACGGCAGTATATCAAGCTTATCTACAGGACTTGATGGAAAGATAGGCATTACCAATGATCTGACACTGGATTTCACAGTGAATCCTGACTTTGGCCAGGTTGAAGCCGATCCCTCTCAAGTTAACCTGACCGCCTTTGAGAGCTACTTTTCCGAACGCCGTCCCTTCTTCATAGAAGGAAAAAGTATTTATGAATTTCGACCTTCCCGTTCTATTGTAATAAACAGATTGAACAGTGACAATTTGTTTTATTCCCGCAGAATAGGACGAAGTCCTCATCTATATCCAAATCTTGAAGACGGTGAATACGCAGACATTCCCGATGCTACTACTATTCTGGGTGCATTTAAACTCTCCGGCAAAACAAAGGACGGCATTTCAATAGGCCTTATGGAGACAGTAACAGCAAAGGAAAAAGCAGATATCGATCTTAATGGTGCTCGCAGAAAAGAGACTGTCGAACCAATGACAAACTACTTTGTAGGTAGAGTACAAAAAGACTTTGATAAGGGCAATACAATTCTCGGAGCAATAGTAACCGCAGTCAATCGTAACATCAATAATCCTGATATGAAATATCTGCACAAGGCCGCCTATTCAGGAGGCATTGATTTCCTTCATAACTGGAAAGAAAAAACATATTATGTAGGCATTAAAGGTGTCTTTAGTCGTGTAGAGGGAGATCGTGATGCCATAATATCAACGCAGACTTCATCGGCGCGATATTTCCAAAGACCGGATGCCAACTATCTTTCTGTAGATTCAGCGGCAACATCTCTGGCAGGATATGGAGGCACTGTCAAATTTGGTAGACGCGGTAATGGGCGTATTCAATTTGAAACCAGTGCTACAATGCGTTCACCCGGTTTTGAAATAAATGATATGGGTTATATGCGTTATGCAGATAGAGTGCATCACGGTACCTGGGTGGGTTATTATGTGCACAAACCATTCTGGATTTTCAACAATTTTCATCTGAATAACAATTATTGGCTGTATTGGAATTTCAATGGTGACAACATATCAAAGCATATCAACACCAATTTCAATGCCCAATTTAAAAATATGTGGCATATAAACGGATCATTTACAATAACAGGTGAAGGGCATTCTCCAACGCGTCTGCGCGGAGGTCCGGCATTCATCGAACCAGGATCCTGGGAAGCTAACCTGAATATCTCTAGTGATCATAGGAAAAAATTGAATTTCAATATGGGTGGCTATATTGAATTTGGAGACCACAAGAGTTTCCAGATGACTTCCTTATGGGCCGGTGCGACATTCAGACCTACAAATGCATTAAGACTATCCATATATCCAAATTTCAATATCAATAAAAATGAACTGCAATATATCTCCTGCATGAATGGGGAAAGCTCATGTAATTATCTATTTGGTAAAATAGATCAAAAGACCATCTCCGCATCTATTCGTATAAATCTCTGCCTGACGCCCAATCTTACAATTGAATACTACGGTCAACCCTTTAACTCCGCTGCAAAATATAGTGAGTTAAAGAGAATTGTATCTCCGGGAGCAAAAGAATATGAAAGCCGCTTTCATACATTCACGGGCAATGAAATCAGCTATGATGTGGATACACAAACATATGATATTGACTATAACGATGACGGAGCATATGATTATACTCAGGGAAATCCCGATTTCAATATCAGCCAATGGAGATCAAACCTTGTAATCCGATGGGAGTACATGCCAGGTTCAACACTATATCTTGTCTGGAGCCAAAGCCGGACGCAGTATATGCCTGATGGTACATTTAATTTCAGTAATAATATGCGTGATCTGTTTAGTGTTCATCCACATAATGTGTTCTTACTGAAATTCAACCGCTGGTTCTCTCTATAAAACAACCCCACGAGCGGGCTTCTATGGGCGATAATCATTAAAGAAGCCCGCTCACTTCCCAATACAAAGTGCCCTGGTCTTTCTCATGATGCCAGGGCACTTCCTATTTGATCCGCCATTTGAATAAAAATCGACTCATAAATTATCGTCCATACAGTCAAATAGAAATATTAAATCTATTAATATCAAAAACCGATAAAAACATTGCAACCTTCCACCCATTTCCCACGTCTAACTATCTAGATAACTATCAGAAAACGATATTAATGGTATGAGGAAGTCATGAAATTACTTTCCAGATCTGAAGAGATCATTTTACTGACTATTTTAAAACTGGGCGATGAGGCCTATGGTGTCAGCATCAGGCAGCAGATTGAACAAGACACAGGCAGCAAATGGTCTTTTGCTTCTATTTACTCACCCCTGGATAAACTTACACAGAAAAAATTTACAAGTAAAGAAGCCGGAGAGTCTACGGCTTCAAGAGGTGGAAAACGAAAATTTTATTATCAGGTTACTCATGTCGGCAAAGAGGCACTGAGAGAAATTAGAAAAGCCACTGACCAGGTCTGGTCCGACCTGCCGGATACGGCACTTTAAGGGAACGATCATGTTTAAAAAACACAGTTTGCCAGCACTTGTCCTCCGGATAGTATTGGGTGATAATTACGAGGAACGCAGCGGAGATCTTGATGAACTCTATAAGGAGTTACTCAAAGAAAACGGAAGATTGCATGCAACAACATGGCACTCTCTGCAAATTCTGAAAATCATTTTTAAAACTACTTTTTCATATTTTATATGGAGTCTTCTAATGTTTGCCAGTTATATAAAAACCGCATTCAGAAATTTAAAACGTCATAAAAATTATTCACTCATTAATATTATGGGATTAAGCCTGGGCATTGCAAGCTGCATGCTGGCATTGTTATGGGTTCAGGATGAGACAGGATATGACCGATTCCACACAAATCTGGAAAGAATTCACAAAGTATACAGTATCACTGAATATGAAAATGTCCAACAAGTGAACTACAACGCGTCATATTACCCCCTGGCAGCCCTGATCAAGGCTGAAATACCGGAAATAGAGAATACTGTCAGATTTATGACCTATTCAAATATACAGCTACGTGCCGGAGAATTAGAGCTGGCTGACAATGCCATGTGTTTTGCCGATCCTTCATTCTTTGACATTTTTTCATTTAATTTGATTATTGGTAATAAAAATACAGCTTTTAATGAGAGAAAATCCATTGTAATTACACAATCAACAGCCGCTAAATATTTTGGCACAGAAGATCCTATGGGGAAGACAATCAATTTGATGAACAGGTCTGACTTAATTGTAACGGGCATTATTGAGGATATACCCCGCCAGTCTTCATTTCAATTTGACGGAATAGCACCATTCAACCTGATATCTCCTTCAGAGGAGGCGCAGGCAGAATGGGGTGGGAATCCATTTCATACTTTCGCCTTGCTTATACCCGGTGCTGAGGTATCAAGTGTTAAGGGGAAAATTGATCAAGTCGTTCAGAGACAGAAAGAGAGCCAGGGAAGTCACCATAGTTTCCCGCTTCATTCATTGCAAAAGTATCATCTATATATGCCCGATGGAAGCGGTCTGAACAAAACATTGTTGATTTTATCATTAACCGCATCTTTTATTCTGTTAATAGCCTGCATTAATTTCATTAACCTTGGAACAGCGCGGGCATCAACCAGAACAACAGAGGTAGGACTGCGGAAAACAGTAGGCGCAACCAGAAGAGATATCATCAAACAATTCATGGGTGAATCATTCCTCTTAATATTGATAGCAACTGTCTTTGCCTGTATACTGGCACTTATTTCGCTACCTGAATACTGTCAGATCATCCAGAAACAGTTGCCTCTCTCCAACCTCCTGCGTGGCGAGGTAGTGCTTGGATTCATTACAATTCTAATCTGTACTGTCATTTTAACAGGAGCATATCCATCCTGGATTATGGCGCGATGTCAACCTGTCACAGCAATAAAAGGCGCAGCACTTCCGGGCAACATACAAATAATATTCAGACGAATACTGGTTGTATTCCAGTTCGTACTATCAGTATTAATGATCATTGCAATGTTCACCCTAAGCAAGCAGATGTCATTTATTCAACATACGCATCTGGGTTTTGAAACAAAAAATCTACTTGAAATCTATCTGCCCAATAATCTAAAACCACAGTATGACGCAATTAAAACTCAACTGCTTCAGTCTCCTGATATTAGTAACATATCAATGGCACTACAGAATCCCAATAGAATGGGTTCAAATACTTCTGCTGTTGAATGGACAGGAAAGAATCCTGACGCGGCATATACATTTAATTTTGAAGCCGTAGGATTTGATTACAGTGAAACACTGCGCCTGCAAATACTTGAGGGGCGCGCATTCTCAAAAGAGCACTCTACCGATGAAAACAGTGCTGTAATCATAAATGAAGCTGCAGCAAAATTAATGGGAATGGACAATCCTGTGGGATCTTCCATAACAGTCTGGGATAATAAAGCAACGATAATCGGCCTGGTTAAAGATTTCCATTGCCGGTCTTTACACTATTCCATTGAACCTCTTGTGTTTTGGATTGACACAGACTGGCCAAGTAATATGTACCTTAGAATATCACCGAATAATCAACAAAAAACAATTAAATTCATTAACGAGACACTGAATGGTTTTCAGCCGGATACTCCAATACGGATTCAGTATGTCGAAGAACTAAGGATGCAGCGCAATTATCAGACAGAACAGCGCATGGGAATTATCACTCAATTTTTGACAATTCTTGCACTCGTCATCTCATGTTTGGGGCTGCTTGGACTGGCAACATTCGTTGTTGAGCAGAAAGTTAAAGAAATTGGTATCAGAAAAGTATTGGGTGCCTCTCCGATAGGCATTATGTTCGGACTTATAAAAGACTTCAGTAGATGGGTGATCATTGCAATACTTATCGCAATACCTATGGGGCCGTTCCTGGTTAATAAAATATTAGCAACATACGCCTACCAGACACCAATAAAACCGGATCTGTATTTCATTACTTGTATAATTGTGCTTGGTATTGCCTGTATGGCTGTTAGTGTTCAAAGTCTCAGGGCGGCACTAAACAATCCTGTAAATTCCATACGAGCCGAATAATTCAACACCCCGGCAGGTATCTTTGTCCTGCCGGGGTACGTATAAAGTTATAGCCAGTTAATTAATGTTTACTTATTCCCTACTGGCAAATCCTTTTGTCTTTTCTTCGCTTTTTCTTTTTTCCCTCTGACATCTCTTTTCGCTAAAAGATGGCCAATATATCCACCAAGCACTGTACCCATTACCAGGCCAATTGTTCCCCCTGTAGAAACATCTAAATGCATTTCCCCGGGGATAGCATTTTGTTCTGCTGGATCAATCGTTGCACCTATTGCTATTCCGACAAATGCTCCAACAATTGCGAATGCAATAACTGGCATTTTACTTGGTTTAACAGCACCAGAATCTACTAATTGTACGTAAGATGAATCTTGGGCAGAAACAATTGAAAAAACAAATAGCAGTAAGATATAAACGATCTGTTTTTTCATTTGGCATCCTGTCCCAAGCATCTTTTTTTATCCAAAACAAGATTTCGGGAACAAGATAAACTTGGGTATGTCAGGATGATTACCAGCACTACATTTACACATCTTTGCTTCATTTTAGATATCCTTCATTTATGATACTGCCCTGCTTACAAAAAACAGGGCAGTATTAAATAAGTTTTAAACTCTAATTTTACTATATCAATCACCATCAGTGGGATCATTAACCCAACTAAAATCATCATTATAGCAGAATAGACACATAACTTCAGTGTTTAACAATCTACTCCCGCAGAGGCCGGAACCTCTGCGGGCTAAAACAATAAAACCATCCAATTTTAGAAAGAGTACTCAATTAGTTTCACAACAGATTTAAATTTAGGTCTTGCAACTTCAACAGAGTCATTAATAATTTGGTAATCTACGAGAGGTATACTCATTACAGAATGCCTTTTATTAACATTTAACAAGGCAGTGCCTGATTCTGCTTTTTTCTGAAAAAGATTAGTTCGATTACCAATTGCCATGAACATAGGAATCCAGACGTAGGGTAAAAACCTTTGAAAACCAGTGGTTGATGAAAATCCAAGTCCCAACGCATTTATATAAAAAAAGAAATTTCCAGGGATTGCAAACAACAAAGCTGCAATTGGATTACTCTGTAAATCTAAAACATTGTCAAATATCAGTATACCTGCATAACACCCGGCATTCAATAGAACCAAATTTAAATCATCACCCCTCAAGGGCGATAATTTATCCATGACCAGTTTAGTCGTCAGTTCAACTAATATTCCAGCAGACATAGACCCAACAACATAAAATGGAAAATATTTATCATTATTATCAATTTTCTCATTTAAAATTCCAGAAAATTCACAGCAATTAAAATCCCCGGAAGTTTCAAACATCAAAGTTTGTGAATATAACAAACTTGATTGCAGAAACAGGATATACAATAGTACTCTCATGCTGTCTCCTTAATCTGTTATAAGGGTATTGGAGGGTAAGCGTCATATCCGTCACAATGACCCAATTTGTTCCAAATGGGTTCTGAATCTCTTACAGCAGGGCCCTGTGGGGCATCATTACCTCCAAATGGCAATCCTACCAATGGCCAATCTGAATTTATTTCTCCAAATAGAAACCCTACATTAAACCAACTCATTTCAGGATGTACATTATAATCAATTTTATCACGTTCAGGTAAGATAACTATACCGGTGTTATCAGTAAAATCACCATCCAAAAATTCGATATACCTAATATTGGGTCCATCCCCACTCACATGCTCGTCATAAGACATGGATCCGATATTATACCAGCACTCTCTTTGAGGAAGCAGTTAATATAAAAGGTGCGGCAAGCCGCACCCAACAATGCTGACACGCGGCATAGATAAAGTGTCTGGTGAAATAAGTTTGTCTATTCTTTGTTACAATCTCAAATGAGTCCTAAATATTATGAATTTCAAAGAACTGATGGTGGCAATCCGGTAAGCTCAGAGGATCTTATTGTTTTTCTGCCAATAACCATATATATCGTGAATTTAATGTAAGTTTTCTGCCTGTTATTGTAAATATTTCAATTACATTAAATTTGAGGTCTTGTTTTCACACAACCTCTCTGCGTGGGAACAGAACACATGTCCTGACGCTCTGAGTCATCCTCCCGCCTAGGATGCCGGAGCGTCAAGGCAGAGCATTCCCACCAAGTAAATCATTGCGGGTGTTACCAGAACGCCAGGTATTGGGTATAACAATCCAATGTCTATCTAATAAGATAAATTACGGAAGGGCGACAACCAAATAACACCAATAAGCAATACAAAGGGCAATAGAATCTTGATAACTTTTTTCAAACTAAGTGAATTGACAGATTTTATTATTGATATCTTCTCAATTTTATTGTAATCGACAGACTCCAAATTATCATTGAAAGACAATGAAATGCTTTGCGGCTGCAAGTCCTTAATTCGACCCTGAAGTGAATCTTTTTTTGTATGAACAATCAACACATCACCGATGTGGAATAAGTGAGGGATTATATGGCTTGCAACTGACCTGGAGTTGAATGCAATTGACTCCACATCCGATTTGCTTATTGTATTTTTGATATAATAAGGATTCCCATCAGGGAATATTACTTGCATAATATCTTGAAGCAAAATACTTTCCATTGCCTCCTCATTATTGCCAAACATCAATGTACTTTGTTCAATTTTAAAAATTGTCCCTGTGGCCTCATCACCGTTTCGCTTACTAAGCGTTACAACCGCACTGTTCTTCAATATTTCATGCAAGTCCAATGCAGTGAAACAAATTTTCTGATCTCTTATTACAACAACACTGCCTAAGTGTACCTGTTTATTTTTTAAATACAATGTTACATAGCCCTCATTTGGCATCCTGTCCCAAGCATCTTTTTTATCCAAAACATGGTTGCGGGAACAAGATAAACTTAGGCATGCCAAGATGATCACCAATACTACAACTGAACATTTATATTTCATGTCTCGTACCCTTTATTAATAATACTGCCCTGCTTACAAGAAGCAGGACAGTATTAACAAATTCAAGATATTGATTTGTACCAGATCAATCACCATCAGAAGACACCCTGGTACACAAATGACCATTGCAATAGCAGTCAGTATCCTCTATAAAACATTGTAATTTTAAAAACACCCTTAATATTTAAGTATATAATGCTAACCCCCCAGAACGAGAAAAGATAAAAACCACTAAACCAATAATTGCCATCAGCATGAGCAATATAATACTTTTCTGTGGTTTTTGGTTATTTATTCTATAAATCGAAATAACCTTGATTTTTTCAATATCTACTATCTTAGCAATATTATCGTTTTTTACTTGAACAAAAATGAAATCCTCATTCTCTCCTATATATATACCTTTACAGGAACGATAATCACTAGTATTGACGACCAAGGAATCAGACTTTGATATCCTTGCTAGACTAATCGTCAGATATCTCGACCTACTACATCCAAGCCAAACAACACAGAATACCATTAAAAATATATAAAATTTCATAGTTATTCCAATTCTTATTAATCACCATCACCAGGATCGTTTACCCATTCGACACTCAATGAACCACCGAATTGAGGAGCATTATCAGGATTCCCAAAAATAGCACTCTCCTCAAAATAAGTCCAATAGTGAGAATAGCCTGCCTCTTTCGCAGGCATATAGGGCGAGGGAGAAAGATAAAAATATCCAACCTTCCCTCGATAAGCCAACCAATGTTTACTCATTGAACCCCTTGGGTACGAATGATAGTTCACAGTTGCTCCCGAAACAGGGCAAGTAGTATAATATCCTTGGTCCACTTCTCCTAAATTTACTAAAAAATCATATCCAAAATACAAATCATAAGAAGATGGCTCATAATCGGCATTATCCGTATGGGAGCCGAGAGGAATTACCGTAAGCGCATCATAAGTACCTTTGTGTACTAAGCTATGCCTATTATATGATCCATGCCCATTTTCAGCTATCCAAATATGTAAATGTGTTCGATCTGGCGTATAACCCTGATCAATACCTGTATAAGAATTACTCGCAGTTGGTGACCACCAGCAAGTCGAAGCAATCCATGTCAGCCCACCATTGTGTGTAAAAAAATTAACCTTTACAGGAGTAAAATTATTTAACCTATCAGGGGTAAACGCTCCTTCACCATCAATTTTAATAGATACATGTTCCCAATCGCCTTCATGCCAAGTTCTACCGAGATCATTCATTGCAAAAAAATACCAATATTGTAAATAATATGTACTGCCTTCTCTATAGACATGATAATATACAGGTCTTTGGCCGATCGGTGCATATAAATCTTGTTGATCATCATCCAAATCTAACAAATAATTTTCGTTAATCGTTTGTGTTCCCGCACCATAAGTATCCCAACTCCAGTCATTCATTTTATGAAGGGCATCAAGAGAACCACCGACACGCTGTGAATAAAGTACATATTGGTTGGTATGATCAACTACATCTAATACGAATTTATTGTTCAACAATAAATTTTCAAAATTAGTTAAACCACCACATTGATCTAGAGAGTGCCTATGTAAAACTGGCTTAAACATTTCTGCAATACCGGCTTCCCATACATCAGGAATGCCATCAATATCCTGATCAGCAGATAATGGCATAATCCAAATATCCGGATAAATAGTCCTGCTCGTAGTTGTATATACGCCTGTAGCTGTTGCATGTGTATAACCCGGTTCAATGACATCAACAAACATACAGTTCATCTGCGGATAATCATAATAGTCGATATAACACGTCAAAGAGACATAACCGTTTGAATTTGTATAACCTGTACAAGTACGGATAACACTGTAACGTTCCTCATCGCCTATGACGGCATCTACTGTGAGTTTAACGGGAACACCTGAAACCGGGTTATTATCCAAATCAAATACTTCAACATATGCATGATACTCTACTTCAAACCATTGTGGCGGCAGTGCCGTTGTCCTGAGCGATACGGCCAGGACAGACAATATTGATAAAATAAAAGTAAGCTTGCGCATTTCAAAACCTCCGGATTGAGTTAATAATCTTCAACATGCTGGAATTACTTGATCAG
>JAGLOF010000186.1 GCA_023139105.1 bacterium | reverse complement strand
TTACAGTTTTGACTTCCGTTGACACAGCTACAAAGACCAATCCCTGGCCGGTAACTCCAAAGAGGTAACCACCTGCAGCAATGATGCCTCCATAGATTTCAAACGTATGGCTCCATTTCATTGTACCATCCTTGAGGTTCAGGCATTGGAAAAGATGTTCGTCTTTCTGCATATCAAACTTGCTGAAGCCGTAGAGGTAGTCACCCACTTGTACGGGCGTAATAAAGGTCCACCAGATTGTGGTGTTTTCCCAGCGATTTTTTGGTTTGCCGTCCACAATATCCACCCAGGCAGTGGAGCGACCGGGGAAGATAATGTGACCATCCCGGCAGAGCGGGTCGCCTTCACCACCGCGAAGAGAGTGGGTCCACATCAGTTTACCGGTTTCAATCTCTCTGGCATAGAGCTTGTTTCGTACAGGAAATAATACCCAATGGTCATCTTGATGCTCGTATAAAACCGGTGAGGCAAAATTGCTTTCGCCTTTTTCACTCTTCCATACTTTTTCACCGGTTAATTTATTCATGGCAACGCCGGATTGGTTGATGTTCAAAATTAGCAGGTCATTCCAGATCACGGGTGAACCGGCATATCCCCAGGGACGGGTTTGGCCTACAGCCTCTTCGATGAGGTGGCGTTGCCAGATTACATTTCCATTCGCGGCATTAAGACAGAAGAGGTGCCCAAGGCGGCTAAGGGTGTAGAGCCTGCCGTCATCCCACACCGGCGTTGAGCCGGGACCTGGGTCTTCACCCGGTTCGCAGGGATAGACATATTCCCATTTCACGCTTCCATCGGATTGGTTGAGACAAGAGACCACATCTTCAAACTGGTCTGCTTTTCCCTCTTTTGGCCGATTTCCCATTGTCCATACAAACGCGCCTTTGACAACCAGAGAAGAGTGACCTTTGCCCACGTTTACCAGCCATTCAAGTTGGGGGTTGTCCAGCACCTTAGGATTGAATCCCTCTGCCGTCGTACTCCCATCTGCATGAGGGCCGTGCCATTTTGTCCAATCCTGAGCCTGGATTGGGGCAATTAATAGAATTGCCAGCAATGTGAAGATGACTTTTTTCATTGCGTTCTCCCTGTTACTATTTGAGATCAATACAGACCATCTCACCCCATGTATTCCTAGAATAGAGGAGTCCGTTAACAATGACAGGTGATGTCCATAAATAACAATGGTCATACCTTTCCAGGTTTTCATTGTCAGGCATTTGTATTATTTGAACATCTGCCAGAGATTCCCATCCGGTTTCCTGAGCCTTGCCCACAACCAGGCGTCCATCATTGGTGGCCATGATGAGTTTATCTCCTGATCTAATCACTGACCCCCATTTTCCAAAATCATGCTCCCACATTAGTTGACCTGTTTCAGCATCCAGACATGTGAGGGGCTGCGTTCTGTTTCTTCGTAATCCGTAGAGTCCATCATCATGCCAGACCCAAGGTTGAAAAGCGTAATCCGGTCCTTTATTCTGCCATAGTATTTCAGGCGTATCGTTTTTAACTTGAAGCATGATCTGCCCATTATGTAGGTGGTTGGCCCTGCCGCCAGCCAGAAAGATTTTATTGTCTTTGACAATGGGATCAATATTGCTGTTGGCAAAATAGAAACTCCAATAGACCTTGCCGGAGGAGGGCTCAAGGGCCAGCAGGGAGTCGGACGTTTGCATAATTAGTGTGCGGCGACCATTGAGATTGACCAGAAGTGGGGTGGCCGCACTGGCCATTGGTGAGGGTGTGCTTTTCCATAGGGTTTTGCCTGTTTTTTTATTCAATGCAAATCCACGGACGGACCCATTCATGAAGAGATAATCGTCTTCAATCATCGGTGAAGCTGAATAACCCCAAGGGTGTAACCCTGATAGGTTGTCGGCAATCAGGTCACGTTCCCAATGCACACGACTGTTTTTTGCATCCAAACAGAGTATAATGCCATAACGTGTTACAGCATAGAGGTGGTTCCCATCAATAGAGGGTGTCGATTGCGGCCCCGCATACTGTCCCTTGATACCTGGCCGAGTGACTTTCCATATGGTCTTGCCGGTTTGGGCATTGAGGCAGAGGACTTGCTCTGTGGCGTGAGTAGAATCGCCTACAGTCTGATGGGTTTCTCCCTGGGTATAGAGCCGCCCGCCTTTAATGGCAAAAGAAGAATGACCATGTCCAACATTGACTTTCCATTTAATCTTTGGAGCTTGGTGTAGGGCCGAAATAGACCATCCTTTAGAACTCATGTTCCAATCATGGTCCGGGCCGCGCCAGTGGGGCCAGTCCTGGGCCAGTGAACTGCTAATTGCAGAAAGTAACAAAAGGGGGATTAAGATTTTTCGCATTTATTTTATACCTTGCTTCACTGAAATGGTGATTGTTTTGAAGTTATCTCCACTACACCCCGGAGGGTGGCGGAGAAACTGTCTTTTGATCAATTCATGTTGATACAGGCAAGATTACCATATGTGTCTTTACAGTAAATGCGGCCGTGTGAAAGTACAGGGTAACTCCAAATATTGGCCCAGCGCATATTGTCAATACCTTCCCTGGAAGGCAGAGTGAGCACTTTTGCGTGATATATGGGTTCAAACTTTTCTGCATTAGGTTTTGCCAGTATCAGCTCACCCAATCCTGTCAGAATGACGAGCCAGTCCTTTGTGGCCATAAGAGATCCATTCTCTCCCAGTTTTTCCTGCCACTTGATTTCTCCCGTCTTGGCATCCAGACAGGCCAGGTTGAAATTTCTTCCTCGATTGGAGTCCATGGTATAATAGGTGTCATTCAGAAGAATACCTGTCATGAAAGATCCTTTGATTTGTGGATTGCTCCACTGTTGCTCGAATGAAGTGCCATTCCAGATCAATCGTTTGGATCCAGCTTTGGTGAATATGATATCCTTATCGACAAAAACAGGATCTGTATTTGATCCTCCCAATGTGGAAGAAATCATCTCTCCTGTTTTTGGGTCTAAGACACATAATTTGCTATCTGTATTGAGCATGAGGAATTGCTGTCCATTTCGATGAAAGAGCAGAGGGGTTGCGTCTCCACCCGATTCCACAGCACTTTTCCAGATGATATTGCCATTGTTTTTATTTAGAGCCACTCCCGCCTCACCAACATTTAAAAACAGAATGTCTTTATCGATGGCAGGAGAGGCGTTGAATCCCCAGCTGGGTAATTTACCAAGTTCTTCATTGACCAGGTGCTTTTGCCAGATCACTGTACCATCATCCGCGTTCAGGCAATGAAACAGCCCTTCACGTCCCTGGTAATAAATTTTGCCATTATCCCATGACGGTGTGGCGCCGGGGCCGGCAAAGTTGAAGGTCAGCCTTCTGTTGGTGATAGTGTTCTCATGTTTCCAGATAGTTTTACCAGTTACTGCATCCAGAGCAATGAGTTGTTCTTTATATGTAGTGTCTGAACCGGTGAATTTTTCAGTCATGCCCTGCGTATAGAGTCTGTCGCCAATGACAATAACTGAAGAATGACCTTTACCTACATTGACTTTCCAGCTAATCGGATTAGGCGCATCCAGTTTTGCAGGATTCCACTCTGTCTCGGTTGAAATGTTGTCCCTGTTGGGCCCGCGCCACTGCGGCCAGTCCTGGGCTATTAGTGATGCGGTGATAGATAATAATATCGCAATTATCAGAAATCGGCTCCATTTCATGGTTGAACTCCCTCTTTATTGGTGTGGTTAAGATCAATACAGACAAGTTGTCCGTCCCATCGTTTGATGAAAGTACAGCCGTAGGCAAAGATCGGTGCTGTCCAGCATCGCTTGTCCCGTGAAGTCTCAATAACTTCAGCAGATGAAATGTCATCATACCCCCCGGCATCGGCCCGCATGATTCTGAGCAATCCCCACTGATTGAGAACCATAAGTTTGTCATCAATCTGTATCACGGAGCAATGTCCTGTATCCCGTGTCCAATACACTTTGCCGGTGTTGAAGTCGATGCATTTTAAATATGACGTTATGCGTCGTGTATCTCCATGAGGCGCAAAGAGTAGGCCGTCATGATACAGTGCCGTACCAAATTCAGTGCGAATTTCGGGGTCAAACCAAAGCTCTTTCGGTTTTCCACTGGAGAAATCAATGACTGCCCCGCCTTTCCTGTAGCCGGAGGAGATAAAGACCCGTTCGTCAACAACCACAGGGTCCACTTCAGCGGCGCCGTCATTATTCACATAGGGCCAGGGGTGTGTCCAATGTTCTTTGCCGGATTTCAGATCACGGCAGACCAGTTTCTTTCTGGCAAACAACATAATAGTTTTTTTATTTCGGTAATCGAATACTACGGGAGTTGAAAAGCTGGCCTTGCCCTTAGGAGTGTCCCAAATTTTTTGTCCGGTTTTTTTGTTCAAGACCAGCCCGCTTTCCCGTGCATTGAGAATAAGATAATCATCTTCAATAACAGGTGAGCCGCTGAAACCATACTTGGGACGTTCTGCATCAAAATCATCGACTAAATGTTTTCTCCAAATAATATTACCTGTTTCCGCATTCAGGCAAAGCAGATGGCCTTGATGTGATAGCGCGTAGAGACAGCCTTCGCTGAATGCGGGTGTTGAGCGGGGGCCTTTGTAACATGTGAAACATCCATTGGGTACCGGGCAGTCGAAAGTCATCTGCCACACTTGATGGCCAGTGTCCACGTTCAAACATACTACCGCATCGGTGGTGCTGTCTGTGCTTCCATATGCAAAAATATGATTTTCCACAACGACAACCCCGCCGAATCCGTGCCCTACATCGGTTGTCCATTTTATTGATTCTTTACTGTTCAGTGCTGCAGGATTCCAGTCAGCAGATGATGTCTTGCCATCCCGCGTCGGACCCCGCCAATTAGGCCAGTCCTGAGCTAGGAGCCTGGACTGACTCAATATGGCGATGATAAGTATTATTTGCAGGTAGATTGTCCGTGTCATATGATAGCTTTCGTTTTACTGTATGGTCAAACAGAAAAGCTGCCCCTTGGTGGTTCGCACATACAATTTATTGTTGACCCATACAGGATGCGTCCAGATTACATCTTCATGTAAATTCCTTTTTGAAAACGGGCTCCCAGGAGCCCGTAATTTATATGTACTATTTCATGTCTATACAGGTTAGTTGACCATATGTAGTGCGTATATAGAGCTTGCCATTGGCCAATACAGGCATGGTCCAACATGTATTAGGCTGACTGCGCGGATATTTTTGCCAGTTGCCTAATTTGAAGATCTCGGTTTGTGAGACCAGTGTATATTGATTAGAATTGGCCTCAATTACTTTCAGATTGCCTTCGCCTTCTATCATTATAATTTTATCCCCAGCACCCAGAAGCGCACCAAACATGATTGTCGGTTCTGTCCACTGGACTTCACCTGTATTGTAGTTGAGGCAGTGGAGATGCCAATCACGTTGAATACGGGCAAAACCATAGAGATAATCAGCTATTTTTACAAAATGATTCCATGTGTATGAGCTGAGGCGTTTATTATGCCATACGGTGTGAAGGTGAGAATCATGAATCTGGAAAAGGCCCAATCCATCCTGGCCTGTTGAGTTGAAGAAGCGGTCTCCGGTAAAATCGGGGTCGGTATATGAGAACCATTCCTTGGTCCATAATACTTTACCTGTTTCAGGCTCAACACTGTGAATAATTTTATTTCCATTAATGACAATTTCTTTAACGCCATCGTGTTCCCAGAGAACCGGTGTTGCAAGTCCAGGAGCCAGTGCTTCACTTTTCCAGATAATAGTGCCGTTTTTTTTGTTCAGGGCCAAGCCTGATTTACCTGCGTTGATGAAAGCTATGTCGTCTTCAATTAACACTGAGCCTGCAAATCCCCACTCCGGGTGTTTTGTCAGGTCTGCTTCAATCATGTTCAGTTGCCATATAATTTTACCGTCTTTGGCGTCAAAACAGAATACCATACCCTGTCTTCCTATGGTATATACATTCTTTCCGTCTATAACAGGTGTGGCAAAGGGGCCGCGCCATTGTTTAAGCAGTGCTTTATATTCATGTGTCCATACAGTGCGGCCTGTCTTTGAATCAAGACAGTGTACGATTTCAAAATATGTTGTATCTGAAGAAGAGGTTTCTTCCCGTTCACCCATTGTATAACAAAGGTTTCCCTTAATACTGATGGCGGAAGAACCCCGGCCAACTTCAGCCTTCCAGAGAATTTTTGGTTTTTTTAACGCTTCCGGATTCCAGTTTTTTTCTGTCGAAATGCCATTAGCGTTGGGGCCGCGCCATTTGGTCCAATCTTCAGCAAAGGCGGAGATTGATATCAAGCTTGTCATCAGTATGACAAAGAGTATAGAGTGTTTCAGTTTCATTTTAATCCTCTGATTTATTAGACATTTGGATGACTTTTGGGCTGTTGCCTCCAGTTTTTCAGATCAAATACATGGCTTTTTATCAGTTCTGACTATATAAGGAAACGGTTAAAGAAAATACAGCATACCCATCAAGTATCCATTTTTTCATGGTACTACCAATAATTAATAGAATATTACATTAGCCAGCATAGTATTGAGAAATCGAAATTTATTGGAAAGAACATTATGGAAAATATGAGGGGCCAACAGATAGGCCCCTCTAGTAAAGAGAAGTAATTTATTTGAGATTCAGGCAGACCATGGAACCGTAGCTGTTACGCAGGTAAAGTTTGCTGTTGACCAGCACAGCCGGTGCCCAGCAACGATTTACCCTGGAGCGACGCACACCTGTATCATCAGGTTCGGGTAGAATTTGGGCTGATGCTAATTCTTTGTAAGCCTGTGGATTGACTTCCGCAACCACAACTTTGCCCTTTTCACCCAGGTGGATCAGTTTATTGCCAGCAACAGATACCGGTCCAAAATCCATGGGTGTTTCCCAAGCAATTTCGCCTGTGTTAAAATTGATACAGCGAAGTGTAGTACCTTTGCGTCCATAGTCTCCATGGATGCCATAAAGATGATCACCAACCAAAACACAATTATGAAAATGGTTTGAAATGTTTTTATTTTCCCAGATTACTTTAGGTTCTGCATTTTTGATATCCATTAATGCGGCACCTTTACCATATCCTGTGGATATAAAAAGTTTGTCGCCTTTGATGATAGGATCAATCGTGTTCTCTTCATATTTCGTTAGCCATGGTGTAGACCAATTAAGATTACCATTTGCAGGATTAATGTCATTTAAAACAGTTCTGCTAAGTAGTGCAAGGTGAGTTTTGCCTGCTTTTTGATAGAGGACAGGAGAGGCAAATCCGCCCTTATCCGCACCGCTGTGCCATATTACCGCTCCTGTATTTTTATTAAGCGCAAGACCTTTTCCACCTACATTATAGATGATTGCGTTTTCATAAATAATAGGGGAGCCGGATATCCCGCAATCAGGATCAACAGCCTTCTGCTCAGCAGCTAAGTCTCTTTTCCAGATAACACTACCTGTTTTTGCATTCAGGCAGAATGTCTTTCCTGTACGGCTAATGGTGTAGATACGGCCATTGTTAATAGTAGGTGTAATGCGGGGGCCAGGCCATCCACCCAATTTATTGGCATATGTATGACGCCAGATTTCTTTTCCAGTATTGGCATTCAGGCAGTAGATAACATCTTGTGAATCATCTTCACCACCAATTGTTCCCATAGTATACAGCAGGCCATCTTTCACTGAAAAGGAAGAATAGCCTTTTCCCAGTTCGGCTTTCCATATTATATTTGAGGGCTGAATGGATTTGGGGTTCCAGTTGATCTCTGTTGAGATACCATCACTGTTGGGACCACGCCATCTTGGCCAATCATGGGCAAGAAGAGATTGCATAGAGAGTAAGATTATGCTTGAAATGAGGAGAAGAGATATTTGTTTTTTCATCGAATTATTTCCTATGAATATAAAAAGAGTAGCGGCCATTTAACTGGCCGCTTCGGCAAATCTATTTCATATCAACACAGATAATCTCACCCCAGTTATTCCTGGCAAAAATTTGACTGTCCAGGAAAACAGGTTGTGTCCAGCAGAAACACTGGTAAGCCATGTCTAATCCAATATTGTCGCCCATTTTCATCACACTGGCTTCAGACTGGAGATTATAAGCATCGGGGCTGGCATCGATTATTTTCAAATGGCCGCTTCCGGTCAAGATTATTAAATGGTCGCCAGCAGCCATGACAGATCCCCATACACCCAAATTTTCACGCCATTTGACTTCACCGCTTTCTGTCTCAATGCACTGAATTCCTGCACGCCTTCCCTGACGGAAGAAGCCATATGCATGACCATTGACAATGACGAAATTCTGCCATGCAGAAAAGCGGGAGCGCCTGTTATCCATAACCGATTCATATTCTATTCCATTCAGCTTGAGCATTCTGGAACCCTGTCCTGAGGCCATAAAAAGCTCGTTGTCGATGAGGATTGGATCGATATCCGTTGTGTAGAATGGATAGGAAGCCAGGGTTTCGCCTGTCTTTATATCCAGCACGTGATAGTTTCGCTGTTCAGCCAGGGCCACTACTTTTTTACCGTCTGCCTCGTATATCAGAGGGGTAGGCAGAGTTGGTGCTCCTTTGCCGTTGTTCCATACTACGGCACCGGAGTGCTTGTTAAATGCAATACCCCGTTTGCCCGCAGCCATAATTACCAGGTCTCCTTCAATTGCTGCGGATCCACTGAATCCCCAATTGGGTTGTTCGGACAGACCTTCTTCCACCAATTGGTGGAACCATCTGACACTTCCTGTGTTTATGTCAAATGCGTAGAATTGGCCATCCCAACTCACGGTATAAAGCGTTTCACCTTCAACCGTGGGTGTGGCACGTGGGCCCGGCCAGTTCCGATTGCCACAAGGGTATGTGTAGAGCCAAAGCGTCCGGCCCGTTCTTCTGTCAATACAAATAACTTCATCTACATATGTGGTGTCGGTGCCACGAAACCGTAACTTATTGCCCATTGAGAATAAGCGGTCTCCTTTGATGACAATGCCGGAATGCCCTTTACCAATTTCACTCTTCCATACTATGTTTGGAATTCCAGCCAGGGCCTTGGGGTTCCATTCTGTCTCATGAGAGATACCGGTGTTGTGAGGACCGCGCCATTTGGGCCAATCCGACGCCTGTACCGAGAGAGCCAGGCTACATAAAATCAATAATGCGATAATTTTCCGCATGGAGTTACTCCTCTATAATACATTATACATTTAAAATTACTATTTTAATTGAGCGGCCAGCTGTTTATGGCCGGCTTCTTCAGCAAGTTGAGCTGCTGTTTTTCCATAAGCATCAGTCAAAGATTTATCTGCACCTTTATCCAGTAATGCCTGAATGCTGGTTGCCATGCCTCGGGCGGCTGCCAGATGCAGAGGCGTCTTGGCAGATTCACCCCGGCTGTTGACGGCTACACCAGCGTCTAATAACGCCTGCGCATTTGTTTCTCTACGATATTTTAAAGCCATATGCAGCGCAGTGTTTTTTAATTTGTCTTTACTCTCTAATTTGGCACCACGACGAATAAGTTCTTTGATGACTTGTTGATTGGCGTAACCCTGAGCAGCCAGATGTAAGGGTGTTTCACCCTTTTTATTAGTTTGTTTGATTTTAGCCCCATTATCCATCAATTGGGGTATAATGGAAAGCAATTGATTTTGTGCGGCCAAATGGAGTGGCGTGTCGCCGTCCGGCTGTTTTGCTTTGACTTTGGCGCCTTTTCCAATTAAAATGTTCGCCGCAGTTTCATTGCCCAACTCAAGGGCGAGGTGCAGGGGAGTGCATCCCATAGGATCTTTAGTCTCACAGTTTACACCGGACGCCAACAGTGCGTTTACCGCCTCTGTTTTTTGTTCAATCACAGCCAGGTGGAGGGCACTGATACCCTTATTATCGGTTAATTCCGATTTCACGCCTTTGCCAATTAGATATCGTACTAATTTGCCATTGCCGCTAAACGCTGCTGCGTGTAATAATGTGCGTCCATTAGGGGCCGCTATATGTATGTCAGCTCCATTGTCCGCCAGCTGGGTTACAATCGCTTGACTACCCGCCTCTGCGGCCAGGAAAATGGGAGTGATTTGATAGCGATTCTTTGCATCGGTATCAAAATTCTGTTTAAGTAAGTGAGCAATACATTGAGCACAACCACCACGAGCTGATGAGTGAAGCAAGCTTCCTTGATTGGCATTGGGTTGTTTGATGTCAATACCATTTTTAATCATCGCCATAACAAGGCTTTCACAACCTTGATTTGCTGCCTCATGCATCAAAGGTATAGCTGATTCATCCTGAGGGATATCGATCCCTTTTTCAACCAGGACAGAGACCAGGTCGTTATTGCCCTGTCCAATTGCAACTGTCAGAATGGATTCTCCTTGTGGAGCCTTGGTGTTGACATCCACTCCCAGATCAATGAGTTTGGACGTAACTTCAGATTGACCTGAAAAAATAGCCAGAATGAATGGAGTGAGCCCATTGGCAGTCGCCTGTTTAAAGTCAACGCCTTGATCAATAAACCAGGTTGCCAAAGGGGCGGCTCCTGATTGAATTGCCAGGATGAGCGGTGTCTGGCCGTTATTATCCACTCCGCCAATATCCTGACCGTGGTTTTTTAAGAATTTCACCATCTCCAAATTTCCACGACGGGCTGCGTAGTGAATGGCCATCATGCCGGTATTGTTCTTTTTCTTCAAATCCGCACCTTTGGCAATAAGAAACTTGGCCATTTCCATCCGGCTTGCATCGGCGGCCCAGTTGATAGGCATGTCTCCGTCGACATCCAGAGCATGGATATCAGCACCTTTTTCGACCAGAAATTTCAAAATGTCCATCTTGCCTTCGTTAATAGCCCAATGGATTGGACGGCATTGACGGTCATCGCCACGATTCAATAGTTCTGCGTCTGCCGTAAGCATGGTCTTTAAAGCATCCAGGTTTCCCTGTCTAATGGCCCCCACCCAATCTTGTGCCATGAGCTGGCCACAGGTGAGCAGTAAAATTGCCATGATGCTAATTTGCATCCTCTTTTTCATGTTTCCTCCTCTTGTCTTAAAGTATTTTGAATGTTTATTTCATATTCACACAGATCAGATTGCCGTGTGAATTGCGCAGGTATAGTTGACCATGACTCAAAACCGGGTAGGTCCAGCAGAAACATTTCCGGCGATCAGAAAATGTTGAGTTATCAGCCATAGGAATAATGCTGGCTTCGGTAATTGGCTTGAATCCTTCAGGACTGGCTTCGGCAATAATTGTATTGCCATCGCCTGTAACAATGATGAGTTTCCCATCAGCAGCCGATGATGCACCCCACATCTCAAATGTTTTTTGCCACTTCAGGCTGCCATCTTTCAAGTCAATACAGTTAAATACCTGTTTGTCATTGTCCCAGTCATCAGCATGGACAAGAGTTAAGCATATAAGTGAAATGGCCAGTATAATGATACGTGCTATAGCATCACCATGTTTCTGCATAATATCTCCTGAAATGAGTTTTCTATTGTTTTTTGACAGATTAATTCCAATGGAATAAAAATAGTCCGGAATCACTCCGGAGTTCATTCTTTTGTGATTAGACTCTGTATGATGTGATAAAAAGTCATTTTCCAGTGATAATGTCTGTCCGTTAAAGTTATTTGCAAGCATAAAAGGTGTGGAGTACAGTAAAAAAGGTTCTATTTTGCAGCTAAATCTTATTTGTCAGATCAGGCCAAAGTATTATTGCAAGCCAGCGGTAGAGGGCAGATACAATGAGTAGCCATCCCAGAATCCAGACAAATAAACGACTGGAGAAAGTATTTGTACTGTATTTTTTAAGATATCGATAAAATCCTTGATGTGATTTCCAGATAGATATTTCACGATATGTATAAATGGATGCACCTTTTACATGTGTTGCCTTGGCTTCGGGTTGAAAAGCGATATGCCAGCCAGCTTCACCTAAACGACGGCACAGGTCAACGTCGTTGAAAAATAGCGAAAAGCGTGTATCCATTCCGCTGATATCTTTCAAGGCTTCGCGCTTTATTAACAGGCATGAGGTCTCGGGTTGTTCAATATAGCGTTGAGTATTATGGTCAAAACCGGCCATCTTCCAGGGGGCGTTGAAGTGTTGTGGGAATAATCGCGGCAGACCGCTTAGTTCTATGATAAGATCGCATATTTGTGGCAGTCTGCGGCATGAAGCTTGAATTTGTCCGGATTGACTTAACAGTTGAGGTGCTACGGCACCCAATGTATTATCATCAATTAGAGTTTTATGCAGATTCTTCAGGGCAAGAGGTAATAATGTCACATCAGGGCCTATAATTGCAACAAAGTCACCGCGAGCGGCACATAAACCTTGATTAACCGCTGTTGCATAGTATCTGTTTTGTTTGTTTAATATTACACGATGCGGATTTTGACAGAGTTCTGCATAATTGGTTAAAATGGATATTGTTTGATCTGATGAGTGGTTGTCAATTACAATTACTTCTACGTCCAGCTGCTGCCATGGCAGGCTATCAAGAGTTGATAAAATAGTATACTGGTTGTTAAATGTGACTATAATAATAGAGATAAGAGGCGATGATTCCTTCATGCGATGAGTGCTATTCTTCATCTATTTTTTTTGTTAGTTCTTGAATCTTTTGTTTGTAGGCATCCTTTTCCGGATCTTTTTCAAGAAGTCTTTCATAAATAGTTATAGCCTTTGCCCATTGCCCTTGTGCAGTATATATTTCACCTAAAGTGGGGCTGACTATAGTAGCTTCATCATCACTGTTTTCAAAATCCGAATGCTCTTCAGGTGATCCTGTCTCATCAACATTCTCAAAGAGAGCGTCTGAGCCTTTTTTGTCCGGTTCAATCTCTTCCGTGCTTCCTTCAGAGAATAGAGGAGTGAACTTGGGAGCCTCGTCTACTGTATCCAGTTCAAAATCAGATTCCTGAAATAGAGGTGGTTTTTTTTCTATAGACTTTGCGGGAATATGATCTTCATGATCTTTTATAGATTCTTCATCCGATGATATTGACTTTGTTGTGGCAGGTATATTATCTGTAGTATTTATTGGTGTAGCAGGTGTGTCGGATGCAACTTCCGGAACGGCACCATTGGGCCAATCCATTGCGCTCAAAATAGCATCGATATCATTTTCAGGTTGTATCTCATCTTTATTTGAATCCTGGCCGCTCTTGTCTTCTGAATCAACTATCGGTTCATTTTCATCAGCCGTTAGCTCAGCGTCAGTTTCTACTGTCTCAGCCGTTACCTCAGTTACAATTTCCGGAGCATCGTCACCGGGCCCATCCATAGCATTCAGGATAGAGTCAATATCATTTTCCAATTCCGGCTCCAGCTCCGGCGTGGATACATCTTCGGGAGTCTCGATATCTGTAGTCTCGGTAATTTGTAATTCCAGAGCCTCATCAAAAGTCAATTCTCCGTCTTTACCATCTATAACAATTGATGCCAAGTCAAAATCATGTTCAGGTTCAGACTGGCTGTCAGTCGCTTCAGATGTAGCAATAGCGAATGTACTATCATCATCAATTTTTTCTTCAGCCATAGGTTTGTCAGCAGTGACTTTCGGTTCGAGTTCTGGCACAGCTTCTATATTCTCATTTGCCATCTCAGACACAATTTCCGGAGTATTGCCATCGGGCCACTCCATAGTATTCAGGATAGAGTCAATATCATTCTCCAACTCCGGCTCCAGCTCGGGCGTGGATACACCTTCGGGAGTCTCTATATCCGTAGTCTCGGTAATCTGTGATTCCAGAGCCTCGTCAAAAGTCAATTCTCCGTCTTTATCATCTATGACAATTGATGTCAGGTCAAAATCATGTTCATGTTCAGGTTCAGGCTTGCTGTCAGTCTCTTCAAATGTAGCAATATCCAAAGTTTTTTTATCAGCAGGTAAGGTCGTGAAAATAGGAGGTATTACTTTAGCTGATTCCTGTTCATCAATTAAGGATAGTTCATTGGAATCTTTTGAAAGTATATCGTCACTTGTCCATTTATCCGTATCAGGTGCATTATCATGAGCAGATGGGCTTGATGACATGGCTTCCAGGACATCTGCCTCTGTCAATGTTTCTAATTCCGGCGTAGCCTCTTTTTCATTTATAGACTTAGTATTAAATTCTTCCTGCCAATTATCTTCAGTTTTAAAAATATATGGGATTTCCGGTTCAAGGTCCTCGCTAATAAATTCATGAGATGCGTACTCACCAAAATTTTCATTTTGATCAGTCATTCCATCAAGCATCTGTCGGGCTTCAGGATCTAAGGGATCTATATGTAGTAAATCTTTATAATGAATGACTGCTTTGTTCTCCCAGCCTTCCTTTGCCATGATATCTCCCAACATCTTATGGGCTGAGAGGAATTGACGGTCATGCATCAAAACAGTTTTAAGCGAATTTTCAGCTTGTTCAGCATCTCCCTTAGCTAACTGGGCCTTAGCCCGGATAAAATGTCCTGTGACATATGCAGGGTGTTCTTTAATGCCCAGGCTGAGTATATGAAGTGCGTCATCTATACGTGAATCAAGTAAATATAGGTCTGCCAGATGGGCAAATAATAGAGATTTCGGATTATCTCGGAGCCGTGACTCCAGTTCATCTATGGTAATGATTCCACTCATGGGAATTCCGTCCTGATTAGCCATTAATAGTTATATCTAAATTATTGTTTTTTATCAGACAACGCAAGCGGTTTCTAACATTGTATTGTCTTGTACGGATTCATAAAATAAAAACATTATCCCAGGATAAACATAGATAAAGTTCAATATGAAATTCAGTTTCTACCATCCGGAGACAGTACGGTTTAAAATTTGTGCGGCAAGCTTTTCAGCAGCATCGGTGATAGCCTGATCTCGAGAGATCTCTATACTGTCATAACGCCCCCACTGGGAGAAAGTTTCTTCCCACATAATATTCCGTTTTTTTACATCTTCAAAGGTAACTTTAATCTGAATAGTGATTTTGAAATCAGAAGCTGTCTCGTTACTGTTGTATGAGTCAGCCGTATCGGTTATTCTTATAATTGTGCCATTAATTAATGCATCGGCCTGCCGTTCTCCGGCAATTTTTAATGAATTATCCTTTGTGATAGCTGAGATAATACCATCAGTCACTTGTTGGTCAATACCAAACTCAGATGATTGATCTTTAAAAAGTGGAATGGCAACGGTTTTTATGTGAGGGGGTAGTGTAGAACCGGAAAAGGAGTATATGCCACAACGAAAAAATAATGTTATGCAAAAAAATATTAATACAATTTTGTTACATGTCTTCAAGTCCATACTCCTTGAGTTTTCTATATAAAGTTCTTTCTCCCAGGCCCAACGCCTCTGCCGCTTTCCTTCTATTACCGTGATATATCTGAAGTGCTTTTTCAATAAGTTGCTGTTCCATGGATTTCAAGTCCAATGTATTGTTATCCGGAGTTGTCATATTGACAGGTTGAACATTCTGTGTTTTAGAGAGGAGCATTGTGCGTATATCTTCTACGGCCATACGCAAGTCAATAAGTGCCCGATAAATCAGTTCACGCTCTGCCTGCTCTGTAGTCTTTTTTAAATGAACTGGCAGGTTGCGATGGCCTTCCGGGGTTTGCCCCATGTGTCGTTGAATTATTACTTTATCAATTTGCCGTCCCTTCTCCAGAATTATCAACCTCTCAACCAGATTGCGCAGTTCCCTAATATTCCCCGGCCATGCATAGTCTTCCATCCAGATCAATGCATCCTCGGTGAAGCCTTCAAATATAATTGAATGTTCATCTGCAACAACCTGACTGAAATGATGCGTCAATAATCTGATATCATCATCTCTATGTCTCAAGGGTGGCACATCAACTGTGACAGCATTAAGCCTGAAAAAAAGATCATTCCTGAATTCAGCTTGTTCAACTGCCTGTGCCAGATTACGATTAGAGGCAGCCAGAACGCGGACATCTACTTTAATGGGTGTGGTGCCTCCAACACGCATAAATTCACGTGTTTCAAGTACCCGAAGAAATTTTACCTGTGTGGAGAGCGGCATTTCACCAATTTCGTCCAGAAAGATTGTTCCATTGTGTGCAGCCTCAAAGTAACCTTTTCGTGTCTCACTTGCACCTGTGAAAGAGCCCTTTTCGTGTCCGAACAGTTCACTTTCCAGAATGCCTTCGGGAATAGCACCGCAATTGACACTTATCATTGTCTGTTCTCTTCTAGGACTCAGGCGATGAATTGCCCTGGCTACCATCTCTTTACCGGTGCCACTTTCACCTGTTATGAGTACAGTAATATGTGTCGGTGCTACTTGTTGTATAGTTTCCATCATTTGCATGAAAGATCTTGAGCGACCTTCCATGCCTAAAGTACCAACTGTTGATGGAGAAGACATTCATAACCTCGTTTATATCAGACCAGTCATAGTAATTTAATCAGTTGTACATAACTATTTTACTTTGTATACTCGGCAATGTGTGCGGCAATGCTTTTTTGTTATTTATCACCATTTTTAAGGTGCCGGATACTATTGTTTTCTATCAGCCTTGAAAAATTCAACGGTCAATGCCAGTCCTTTTTCAACTGATATTTGAGGCTTAAAATTAAGAAGGCGTTCCGCTTTTGCAGCAGTGATAACCGAACGCTGCTGTTCACCCGCTTTTGCCGGTCCATGTTTTACCTGAGCGTTTGCTCCCGTATGCTTATTTATATATGCAAAAAGTTGATTAACATCAGTTTCAATGCCTGTTCCGACGTTGAAAATGTCATTCTCCGGATATTCCAGGGCCGCTAGATTGGCTTCAACAACATCACCGACAAAAGTATAGTCACGTGTCTGCGTGCCGTCACCATTAATAACAGGTTGCTGACCGTCGAGAAGACGTGATGTGAAGATTGCTACAACACCGGCTTCACCGTGTGGTGACTGTCTGGGGCCATAGATATTGGCATATCTCATAATTGCATGTTTTAATCCGTATTGAACTGCATAAAAAAATAAATATTTTTCTACTGTAAATTTAGTGATCCCATATGGAGAGAGAGGGCGTGTCGGATGAGTTTCATCACATGGATGAACATCTTGCTCACCGTAGATGGCACCACCTGTTGAAGCAAATAGCACTTTTTTTACTTTATGTTTTACACAATTTTGAAGTAGATTAAGTGTGCCTGCCACATTAACATCTGCATCAAATAAAGGATCGGCAACAGATTTGCGGACATCCATTTGTGCTGCATGGTGGCAGAGGATGTCGATTTTTTCCATTGCAAAGAGCGTATCTATCTCTTTAGCCCTTATATCCATCAGAAAAAACTTGGCTTTTTTATTTATGTTCTTCATCTGGCCTGAGATTAAGTTGTCAACAATAATAACTTCATGCCCCTTGTTCAAAAAACCGTCAACAAGGTGAGATCCTATAAAGCCGGCACCGCCGGTGACCATGATTTTCAAGAAAATCCTCCTATGGAATATATATTATCAGGTTAAAGTCCTACTTTGTTTGTGAGCGTTCCCAGACCGGTGATTTTAATTTCGATTATGTCGCCATTGTAGATTGGCCCGACACCTTCGGGTGTACCTGTAGCAATGATATCACCTGGTAGAAGCGTCATATATTTTGAAATTTCAGCTATAATCTGTGGAATTGTAAATATCATATTTTTAGTATTGTTTTTTTGTCTGATCTCTCCGTTTACCGTTAGAACAATGTCAAGATTATGAGGATCCAAGTCCTGGTCTGCCGGCGTAATGCCCGGGCCAACAGGACAGAAAGTATCCATGCTCTTTGAGCGAAACCAGGGGTGTGCTGAATTGACATCCTCTTTTTGTATGTCACGAGCAGTCACATCATTTAATATAGTAAATCCGGCCACATAGTCCATAGCATCCGCCTCAGATATGGAGCGGCCCTGTTTGGATATAATAACGGCAAGTTCAGCCTCATGATCGACCCTGGTATCAAGCCATTCAGGGATAATAATTGGTTGATCTGTAGCAATAAGTGAAGAAGTGGCTTTGCAAAAAAAGAGTGGTAGTTCAGGGATATCGTGATCAAGTTCCTTAACATGATTTTTGTAATTTCTACCTACTCCGATTATTTTACCGGGTCTTCCAATAGGTAGATCCATACAGACATCAGGAGCTACTCTTAGTTCGCCCATTTTAGCTTGAACCCAGGCGTTCTCCATAACTTCATTGGCAACTTCATTTGAACAAAACTCCATTTCAACCAATACTTGTAGAAATGTGACCGGTATTGGTTGCTTTGTACCCTGAGATTGTTGATATATATCAAGTGCTATTGAGAAATTGAAATTACCATTTTTAGTTTTTAAACCAATGGCATTCTGCCCCTCATGAGTGAAGGAAAAAAAGTACATGTTTGAAACCTCCGATCAGGGTTTTATAATTTATTAGATCGTAGATTTAAAATAAGAAAAAGTAATTAGTTTTTCAAGCACCGATTAAATATGCGGTGAAATGAATGTAATGAAGGTTGAAGAAAAAGCATTTAACCACGGAATACACAGAATACACGGAGCCTCCCAGCCCGGCCCTACATAAATAAAAGAGCAGGACAGGATTACAGGA
>JAGLOF010000185.1 GCA_023139105.1 bacterium | reverse complement strand
AAAGAGCTCTTGCGGATGATGTGTTGTACACTCTCAAGAATGTCGCCCCTCGTACAGAACCGGGACTCAGTTGGAAATCTCTTAATGGCCTTTATAAATGATGAATATCCAATGTCCAATAGCCAATATCGAATGTCGAAGTAAGTACTCCTTGGGAATTCGACATTCTATATTCTGCTGTTCAATATTCGGTTTTGGCAAATTTCAATTAAAGATCACTGTAATTCAATATCCTTGGGGCAGTGCAGGGAGGCTTCGTGGTCGTGATCTCTGTGTGGTGACGCATGACCTCTCATCAATAAAGTTTTTTGGATTATCTTCCTGCTGTCAAGTTAAAGTCGGTAAAAAAACCTGGTGGAGTTGACACCCGGTGATGTCGTAAAAAGAACGACAACAACCGGGGTCTGACCTTACAGAGCCATTAAAAATCATCCTTTCATTTCGGCATAGAACTAAAATAAAGAAATTTTGGTATTTCTGATTAAAGACTTGAAAATGACAATGAATTGTGTTAGGTTATAACTCTTTTGATCTGACGGGCATTTTTTATGTTTATTGATCATATTGTGGGGCAAAATACTGTAGGCAAAGGTATTTAGCTAAAAAAAACTTGCATAACTAATATGCATTGTCTACATTTAATAGCTTGTTTGGATCTGGCTGATGTTTGATGAATTAGTTCAAAAATTAGATATTGCAGTGAAAAATCTCCGGGGAATGGGGAAGATTACTGAAAAAAATGTTGCCGAGTCCATGCGGGAAATCCGCAGAGTTTTATTAGAAGCGGATGTTAATTACAAAGTTGCCAAATCTTTTATTAATGCAGTACAGGAGAAGGCACTTGGTGAAGAAGTCCTGCGGAGTGTAACTCCGGGGCAGCAAGTTGTAAAAATTGTACATAGTGAGATGATCAGGCTCCTTGGTCAGAGTCAGTCTGCTTTGAAGCTTGATGGTATGCCGCCTGCAGTTATTATGATTGTTGGTTTGCAAGGTTCGGGGAAGACTACATTTGCAGGTAAACTTGGGAAATATCTCAAGAAAAAAGGTCGTTTTCCAATGCTCGTTGCGGCTGATGTTGTAAGGCCTGCTGCAATAGATCAGTTACATACAGTCGGCAAGCAGGGAGATATACCGGTTTTTTCTATGGGTCAAGTTGATCCCGTAGAAATTGCCAAAAGCGGGATTAAAGAAGCGCGACAAAAAGGCTGTGATGTAATGATTGTGGATACAGCCGGGCGCTTGCATATAGATACTGCAATGATGGATGAGCTGGATGCGGTGAAGGCTGCAATAAAGCCATCGGAAATACTCTTTGTAGCAGATGGAATGACCGGGCAGGATGCTGTTAAATCTGCACAGGTTTTTTTAGACAAGCTTGATTTTGATGGTATTGTTCTAACCAAGCTGGATGGTGATGCAAAGGGTGGCGCAGCACTGTCAATAAGATCTGTGACAGGCAAACCTATCAAGTTTATTTCGGCTGGTGAACGTCTGGATGATCTTGAGTCGTTTCATCCGGATCGTATGGCGTCGCGGATTTTGGGTATGGGTGATATTCTAACCCTGGTTGAGCGGGCCCAAGAGACTTCCGGTGCCGATGATGCTGATAAGATGGCCAGAAAACTGCGTAAGCAGGAGTTTACATTTGATGATTTTCTGGCTCAAATTCAACAGGTTAAGAAGATGGGCCCTTTATCTCAGGTTGCCGGGTTAATGCCTGGAATGAACAAGCTTAAAGGTGTAGATGTTGATGATAGGGCTCTTGTACCAATAGAAGCTATAATTAGTTCAATGACTTTTGGAGAGCGACGTAAACCAAATATCATAAATGGCAGTCGGAGAAAACGTATTGCCATGGGGAGCGGCACTTCCGTGCAAGAAGTAAATCGACTTCTCAAACAGTTTAAAATGATGCAAAAAATGGTGAAGCAGATGAGCCGTATGGGTGGTAGGCGAATGCCTAAAGGGCTGCCCATGGGGTTTTAACATATAGAACAACAATACATTTTATTGTAACATAAGGAGGTCATATTTGGCAGTTCGCATGCGACTGACCCGAATGGGACGTAAAAAAAGGCCATTCTATCGAATCGTGGTCGCAGACGTGCGGGAACCGCGCGACGGTAAATATCTTGAATGCATCGGTACTTATTGTCCGATTTCTGATCCGGTAGAGGTCAAAATCGTAGATGAACGTGCTGTTTATTGGCTTTCACAGGGTGCACAGCCAACAGATACGGTGAAGAATCTTCTTCAACGTCAAGGCATAATTATCAAACGTCACTTGCAGCAAAAAGGTCTTGATGAAAATCAGATTGAAGATGAGATGAAGAAGTGGGAAGTACTTCAGATTGATCGCAAGCGACGTGCCGAAGTCAAAGTGGCCAAGGCAGGTAATACACCCGCGCCTGCACCAGTTGAGCCCGAAGCAGAAGTTGACACACCAGCTGAGGCCTCTGAGACCAGCGAAGCTTAACCAGTAGTTATTCGCTTTTCCCAGATCCCTTCGACGATTGCCTGTTATTTAAGCGATTGTCCATTGCTGTTCCTTATATTATTATTATTGTAAGCTCGCAATAAATATTGACCGGGACGGATACGACACAGCAAACTGAGGAGGGTTAAACGATGAAAGAATTCGTCGAAATAATTGCCAAGTATCTGGTAGATGATCCGGATGCAGTAGTAGTATCGGAGGTTGAAGGAGAAAGAACCACTGTATTCGAACTGCGTGTTGGTGATGGCGATTTAGGCAAAGTTATTGGTCGTAAAGGGCAGACAGCCAAGTCCATAAGGACATTACTGGCTGCCGCATCTGCCAAGAGGGGAAAGCGAGCGGTACTGGAAATTCTGGAATAGGGAACTCTATGAGGCCATCCCGATTATTCGGGATGGTACTGGATTTTATCTATTGTACCAAGAATTAAGGATATCTTTTTCTGAGAGGGAAATAAACCTTATGCTTGCTTGGTTCAATAGATGGTCTTACCCTTTGGTTAAATCATTGATGATTGAGGTGAAAATTGGAGTGGATTGAAATTGGATTCGCATCCAAGCCTCATGGCATTCGTGGCGAATTCAGAGTAATTTGTCATTCGATCTCTGCTTCCAGGCTACTGGAATGTAAAAGGTTTGCAATAAAGAGTAATCATCAATATCTGGAATTTGCGCCAGAAAAACAAAGAGTTCATCAGGGAAAGCTTATACTTAAAGCACCTGAGATAAATACCAGGAGTGATGCTGAACTGTGGAGAGATGCTTCTGTCCTTATTCCGGCAGATGATTGCCCTGATTCAGATCCGTTGACACTTGAATTGTTTGATATTGATGGATTCGTGGTTAAATCTGAAAAAGGCGAATATATTGGTAAGGTTGAAGATGTTATTCAACTACCAACACAGCAATGTCTGGTGATTTTATATGAAGGTCGTGAGCTTCTGGTACCATGGGTTGATGAATTTGTCTTATCTGTTGATCTAGAACAGAAAGAAATGACTATCAATCTTTTGGATGGGCTTTTGGATTAAGATGAGAATAGATGTCATTACACCGTTTCCTGATTTGTTGGCACCGGTTCTCAACGAATCCATGCTTAAACAGGCTCAAAGTAAAGATCTTGTGTGCATGAATATCTGGGATCTTCGTGAATTTTCAGTGGATAAGCATAGAACAGTAGATGATTATCCATATGGCGGTGGTGCCGGTATGGTAATGAAACCGGAACCTATTTTTCTGGCAATGGATAGAATTATAAGTGATAGCGGTAATGAAAATCCATATGTTATCTTTATGTCACCACAAGGCCAGACTTTAAAACAAGAAAAATCCTGGTCATTAAGTAAAGAAAAACATCTGGTTTTTATTTGTGGACACTACAGAGGTGTCGATGAGAGGGTAATAAAAACTCTTGTCACTGAAGAAATATCTATTGGTGATTATATATTAACGGGTGGAGAACTCCCCGCAGCAGTCGTAATTGATACAGTTGTGCGCTTGCTGCCAGGTGTTCTGGGAGATTTTGATTCTGCTGAAGGAGACACTTTTTCAGGAGAATTACTGGACTATCCCCATTATACCCGTCCACTTGAGTATCGTGGTCAAAGAGTGCCCGATGTACTTGTGTCAGGCCATCATGCAAATGTGGAAAAGTGGAGAAAAGAACAGGCATTGAATCGGACGCAGGAAAAGCGCCCGGATTTATTAAAAATAAGAAAAAAAGCATAAATGTGGCATTCAGGAGGAAAAACAGCATGAACCCTGTAGATATGGTAGTGGCGGATCAGCTAAAAACGGAAATTCCGGATTTTATAGCTGGAGACAATGTGACAGTTCACTACACAGTTGTTGAAGGTGAAAAAGAGCGTATCCAGCTCTATAAAGGTTTGGTAATTAAACGTACTGGCAGTGGTATTAATGAAACTTTTACAGTACGAAAAATATCAGGTGGTGTAGGTGTTGAGCGTATTTTTCCACTACATTCACCTCGTATTGCTAAGATTGAACGCACACGCCTTGGTAAAGTTCGTCGTTCAAAATTGTACTATATCCGTAAATTGCGTGGTAAGGCAGCTAAAATTGAAGAGCGTCGGTAATAGTATTTTTCCACAATAAGTTATTTAAGGCTCAGTTTGGCTTCTGCTACTCTGAGTCTTTTTTTTTGAGATTGATTTATGAATATAGAACTTGAAGAAAAACTTTCCCGCGTTTTACAGACATCAGGAGTTTATCTCCTCAAGGATAATAAAGAAAAGATTCTCTATGTAGGTAAGGCTATCAGGCTCAGGACAAGATTGAGATCACATTTCAGAGCCTCAAAAAATGAAGAACGTCGTCATCGTATTTTGATGGCAAAAGTAGTAGATTTTGACACTATTGTAACAGATTCAGAGGTAGAAGCACTTATTCTTGAGGCAAACTTTATAAAAGAACATAAACCCCGATATAATATAAATCTAAAAGACGACAAGAGTTTCCCCTTTATTCGTGTCACTAATGAGCTATATCCAAGAGTTTTTATAACCCGCAAATTTATCCGTGACGGGTCCCGATACTTCGGACCCTATACAGATGCCGGCGGGATCCGGCATTTAGTAGCATCAATGAGAAAAATATTTCCAATACGTGCCTGTAGTCTCCGGATTAGTGATTCAACAATTAAAAACGGCAATCATCGAATATGTCTTAATTATCATATCCATAGATGCCAGGGCCCTTGTGAAGGTCGTATAGATGAAAACAGCTACAGGGAAATGATAAATCAGGTCATTCAGTTTATCAGAGGTAAAAATAATAGATTGATTGATGAATTGAAAAAAAATATGCATGAATTTGCAGCTTGTCAAAAATTTGAAGAAGCTGCACAGCTAAGAGATGAACTCAAAGGCCTGAAGGCGTTCCAAAACAGACAAAAAGTAGTTGATCCACGTTGTGTTGATAGAGATTTATTAACGGTTGCGGTCAGTGAACATCTTGCTGTGGGCGTTGTATTTAACGTTCGCGATGGTAAAATAACCAATCGGCGTCATTTTCCCTTGACGACAGTACATGGAGTATCACTGCCTGAGGCAATTTCAGCATTACTTAAACATTATTATTTGCAAGCCGATTATATTCCTTCCGAGATTCTTGTATCCCCTGTACCGGACGAAATGAACCTGCTTGAAGAATGGCTATCAGGGAAATTTCAAAAGAAAATTAAATTGATTATTCCTCAAAGGGGTCTTAAAGCGCAGTTAATGGATTTGTGTTCTCGAAATGCCAGGTTGATACTAAATGAACTCAGCCTTCAATCTACGAATTCTCAACCTGTTATATCAAAAGCAGTACAGGCTCTACAGAAAGATCTGCACTTGAAGAATCCTCCCTTAAGAATAGAAGCTTTTGATATCTCAAATACTCAGGGAACAGATTCAGTAGCTTCTATGGTAGTATTTGAAAATGGTAAACCCTGTAAGTCTGAATATAGAACTTATAAGATTAGAACTGTTCAAGGTCCTGACGACTTCAAATCAATAGCAGAAGTTGTGGAACGGCGTATAACGCGACTTTTGAATGAGGAAATAATCTTACCTGATTTAATTCTTGTAGATGGTGGAAAAGGTCAACTTTCATCTGCATACTCCGTGCTTATGAGACTGGGACATGAGGGGCAACAGATAATTGGCATAGCTAAAAAACTGGAAGAGGTCTTTATGCCCGGCATATCCGATCCTCAATCTATCCCAAAGCATTCGGCCAGTTTGTATCTATTACAGCAGATTAGAGATGAAGCACATCGTTTTGCTATAAACTATCATCGTAAACTTCGTTCCAAACGAATAATATCAAGTCGTTTGGATAAAGTTAAGGGAATCGGTCCGAATAAACGAAAGATCTTATTAAATACATTCGGCACTGTAGAAGGGGTAATTAACGCCTCAGATTGTGAATTGTTGGCTGTCCCCGGAATCACGGAGAACATAGTTTTAAATTTGCGTAAAATGTTGTAATGTAATAAGGTCAAATAAACCCTATATATATAAAGAGAGAAAACAGGTCAAAAGTATGAAAAATAAGATCATGACATTAGATGAATTAAAAGGTATTTCAGATGAACTTCGCAGATCGCGATCGAAGGTCGGATACACTTCCGGAGCATTTGATATTTTACATGCAGGTCATGTGGATTACCTTGAAAAGGCGAAAGCGTGTTGTGATATATTGATAGTTGGTGTTAACAGTGACTCATCGATAAAGCAGTATAAGGGAAAAGATAGACCAATTAATCCGGAGACACAACGATTAAAGGTGGTAGCCGGACTTGAATCTGTCGATTATGTGTTTTTGTTCAAAGAGAGAAGGAATAGGAAGAATATAGAGGCTCTCAAGCCTGATTTTTATATAAAGGCCGGTGATTATACTCCGGATAAGCTTACATCAAAAGATGTAGTAGAATCATATGGTGGTAAAGTTATTTTGATTCCTTTGGTTGAACAGGTCTCAAGTAGTCATATTATTGATAAGATATCATTACTTCAACTTTCAGATAGAAATTGGATTAATGAGCATCACTCCGAATTCCTGGAAGTCGGGCCCTCTAAAACGTCCCGGGCGGTGTTTCTGGATAGAGATGGAACTATTAATAGAGAAATTAATTATTTACATGAACCTGAAAAATTTGAGCTCCTTCCAGGAGTAATAGAAGGGCTGATTCAATTTCAATCTATGGGGTATCGGTTGGTCATTATCACAAACCAGCCCGGTATTGGCCTGGGATATTATACAAAGGAAGATTTCTATCGTGTGAATTTAGCAATGTTAGAAAAGCTTTCTGCTCATGGGATACTTATTGAGAAAATTTACTTCTGCCCTCACAGCAAAGCCGAGAAATGTGCTTGTCGTAAACCAGGCCAGTTGCTGATACACCGGGCAAAGGATCAATTGAACCTTGATATGAGGCACAGTGTCTTTATTGGTGATCGTCCGAGTGATATTGAGGCGGGGATAAGAGCGGGCATGCTTACCATACATATAAAAGAAGGTGGCACTGCTGATGTAAAGAGGCTGGCCGACTATCAGTGTAACACCCTGGAGGAAGCCGCTTGCTGGTTGCAGGAGCATGAATAAAATTTATCTGTAGAAGTTCAAGAAAATTCAAAAAAAGACTTGACTATCTACAGTGTATATGCTATATTATCCGGCCTTCAGAAATGAAGGCTTTTTTATCCAACTGATTATAGTTTTTTTACAGTTCATTGAAAATAGCGCTTGACTTTAAATGCTTTATATGGTACATTGATAGTCTGTAGTGATAAGGTAATTGCTTTTAAAAAACTGAGAATAAAAAACGTCAGAAAATAAAAAAGCACTTGACATTTCAGACATTGTTTGCTACTTTAAAAGGCTATTGAGAAAGTGCTTCAAGCACAGGGTTGACAGAAATTTTTAAGAGATTAATATTTTAAAAAGTGCTTGACAATTGAAATTCGATTTTGTAGATTATACGGCTGTCAGTGGCAGCAAGATTCGCTAAGTACTTAATAATCAATATGTTAGACATGGAAAAAAAATAAAAAGTACTTGACAATCTACGTTAAATTTTATAAATTATAAGACAATAAAAAAATAAATATGTCTTAAGAGTTCTTTGAAATTTTCGCGTACACGGATCTCGATAACAACGAGAACCGTTTTAAAAGAAACACAGTAACACAATATAACAGTCAGTTATATTCTTGAGATAAATCATTTTCTCTATATATACAACGGAGAGTTTGATCCTGGCTCAGGACGAACGCTGGCGGCGTGCTTAACACATGCAAGTCAAGGAGAACAGAAATCTTCGGAATTCTAAGTAAACTGGCGCACGGGTGAGTAACGCGTAGGCAACCTACCCTTGAGTGGGGAATAACATCGGGAAACCGGTGCTAATACCGCATGAAGTCTAGATGTCGCATGTCGACTAGATTAAAGACTTGTCGCTCATGGATGGGCCTGCGTCCTATTAGCTTGTTGGTGAGGTA
>JAGLOF010000184.1 GCA_023139105.1 bacterium | reverse complement strand
AAGATATTGATGAATGCTGGTGGAGCCTTGATGGGACTGCCGCTGTTGCCTGCACAAATGCCTTCCCGGCAGAGACAACGTTAAGTCCGTATGTGTCATTGCGACGCGTTCTGTGCCGTGGCAATCTCCTTTGTGGAGATCTGCCCCGTAGATGATACGGGTTATTGCAGAATAGATTACTCCGGCAAAATCACTTTGTGGTTTCTATGTCGACTCATGTTGATCGAGTCAAATAATACTTACTCGATTCGACAGGTGTAAATATTACAAAAAATATGCTGGGACACCCCAAAAATCATTTTTAGTGTACTTAAGTTGCTGTTTTTTATAGCTTTGTTTTTTTAACAACTGAAAAGTGTCGAAAACAGGAGGACCGCTAAAAGATTCATCAGTCCGGGGGCTAATTTATGCTTTTTAATCCTGTTATCCTGTCCTGCTCTTTTTTTATATATGTATGGCAGGGATGGGTGGCTCTGTGTATTCCGTGTATTCCGTGGTTAAATGCTTTTTCTTTAAGGCTACTTTATAATTAATCATACTGAAGGCTGTCCACAGGATTTCTCAATGCCGCCCTTACTGCCTGGTAACTGACAGTTAATACAGCAACCATAAGTGCAATAACAAGTGACATTATAAAGATCCAGAGACTCAATGGTGCCTGATATGCAAAATTAGCAAGCCATTTTTTCATCATAAAATAAGCAACAGGGCAAGCAATCAGGTTGGAAATGAGGACAAACTTTGTGAACTGCCGTACCAGCATGAGACTAATACCTGTTACTGATGCTCCCATAACCTTACGGATACCAATCTCCTTGGTACGCTGTTCCGCAGCAAAGGCGGCAAGACCAAAAAGACCTAGGCTGGCGATGATTATTGCCAGAATGGAGAATGCCAGAAGGATCTGTCCGGTCCGGGCTTCAGCCAAAAAAATACGGGAAAATCTGTCATCAAACCATTCATATTCAAATGCCTGGCCCAGGGCAATCTTGCTCCATGTTGATTCAATTGTCGTCATGGCACCTTTGATATCACTACCCTCTACACGTGCAAATACAAAACGTCCGCTCTGTCCGGGCCGCATCGGGAAGATTATAAGCGGCCTGATAGACTGATTCAGTGCCTCAAAGTGAAAATCTTCAACAACGCCTATAACCTTAATCCTCACGTCTCCATTACCGGGGTTAGCCAGTTCTTTACCAATGGGGTCATCAGAAAATCCAAGTTCTTTGGCCGCAGTAGCATTCAGCACACAGCTCACTACATCGGTTTGACGCGTCTTTCCAAAGTATCGGCCCTCCAGAATCTTTATCTCAAAAGTTTCGGTAAAGTATTCATCAGTACTCAGAGTCCATATAAGATGTGACTCTTCACCACTGCCGCCCGGAATCATATACACACTATTCCCGAAAGTACTACCCATTATATTAGAAGTATTACATACACTTATCACATCAGACTGTTCTCTAAGTTTAAGTTTGAATGCACCCAGCCTGTCTGCCAGATCATCGGTTTTATGTATGACCAGCACATTATCTTTATTAAAGCCAAGATCCTTGCTCTGAATAAATTGCATCTGCCGCAATACTACTACTGTACCAATAATCAGAATAACTGAGATAGCAAACTGAGATACAACCAGTCCGTTTCTGAGCATTGCCCTCCGGCCCGCCTTGCCTGAATCACGCTGCATAACAGATGAGGGCTGAAATGATGCCATAAAAAAAGCGGGATAACTCCCTGCTAAAAGTCCAATCAGCAGTACCAGTCCAATAAGGGAGGGAATCGTACTGATATTAACAATAGATGACAGCTCCATATGCTTTCCGGCAAGGTTATTAAACGACGGCAGAAACAGTGCTGCTATTATTAAAGCTGCCAGTACTGCTATAAAGCTCAGGAAGAAAGCCTCTGTCAAAAACTGACGTATCAGCTGGCTTCGTGTTGAGCCAACGGTCTTCCTGATCCCCACTTCTCTTGCACGGTTGGCCGAACGCGCCGTGGATAGATTTACAAAATTGATACAGGCAACCAGAAGTATGCCCATGGCAATAATAGAAAAAATTAAAACATAGGTATAATTACCATTAGGCTCAATTTCAAAATCCAGATTGGAGTGAAGATGTATGTCTGTTATTTTCTGGAGATAATACCTGTAAGCACCGCCATTTTGAAGAAACTGCGCAAATGTGATACCAAGAGCCGCCCTAATCTGAGGATCGGCTTTAGCTATTATATAATCATTAACCTTGGCTTCAAAGTCTTCAACCGAGGCATCGGCCCGCAGCTTGATATATGTCTGGAAATTATTACTCAACCAGGAATCATCCTGGTCTACGTTATAGGCACCAAGCGAAGCAATAAAATCATAATGAAAATGAGAGTTATCAGGTACATCGGGAATCACACCGGTAACAAGATAATCCCTTCTGTTATCAGCATTCAGCGAATGCCCTATTGGATTTTCATCTCCGAAATATTTTTTAGCCATTGACTCAGTAAGAACTATAGCATTTACAGGGACCAGTGCCGTGTGTACATCACCATGAATGAACTCCACCTTGAAGACATCAAAAAATGTGGAGTCTGCCCAGAACACACGCTCTTCACTGAATACCTTATCCATATAACGGAACACCGGAAAACCATAATTCCGGGATCTGGTAACTGCCTCTACCTCAGGGAATTCACGACGAAGAGCCGGTGCCAGCGGAGTACAGCTGGCTGCACCGTGCACGGTATTATTATTGAGTACCGCATAAAGGACTACACGATGAATACGGTCATTGTCAGGGATAAACTTGTCATAACTTAGTTCATCACGCACAAAGAGAGAGATTAGAAAAAAACACGCTACACCGAATCCCAATCCAACAATATTTATAAAGGAATAACCTTTATACTTGATAAGATTACGCAGTGCGGTCTTGATATAATTCAATAACATATACTACCTGCTTTCCGTGAAAGTGAACGGACAGGCTTCCCGGAGGGGCGATAATGCCGGGTAAACCAATAGACTATTATACTTTAAGTAGACGAAAAACAATGTCTTTGGTTACATTTGCATACGATACCACTCTGTATTATCATACTACTAATGGAAATCATACATGACATATCATCTTCAATGCTTAAGACTTTCAGTCTAACACATCTTCAATCAATGACATCACTGGATAAAGACTATTATACTGTTTATGTAAAAATGTAGGATTACGCTCTTTGTATAAGACTTTCCCTACTCTATCAGCAATCCGCATCAGCATCTGCTCATGGTGGCAGAGTACCGGAGAGACCTTGTTAATATCCCCCATAGTCTGCCAATTCAGGCATCCGCATGTATGATTGCAACGGTCACTAATCATACATCCTTCACATCCCTTCTTCTCCTCTTGAGATAGCTGGAATATAGCCTTTTGTTTTTCCATGTCAATACCGGTGTCCACATGGCCAATACACCACTGGCTCTGCTCACCGGCATATGGAAACTGTACACATGGGAAAATACCACCCTCAGGACTTATAGAGATCTGCTTCTGTCCTAACTCACAGCGGTCATTCTGATAACAATGCCTATTCACATGAGAAGAAATCTTAGTCTCAAAAGGACTAAAAAAAAACTTGTCCTCATTCCTCGTCCAACGAATATAGGCATTACCCAATATTTCATACTCCTTTTTCAGAATACTGAATCGGGCGGCATCCCAGTCCGCATCATGATTGAGAGATACAATCATATAACGGCAGCCCAAAGATTTTAACTGGTATATAGAATCCGAAAGATATCTCGCAGTCTCTGGATTAACTGTCAGCATCACACTGGAATAGGGTTTAACTCTGAGCAACAGTTCAAGTCGTTTAATTAAAAAAGCATGGGTTGGAGTACCATCAGGCAAGCGCCGAAAAGTATCGTGTGCTGCCTTTATGCCGTCAAAACTCAAGCCTATAAAGAGACCGTTTCGCAGAGAAAAATCAAGAAAAGCCTCATCCATAAGAAGGCCATTTGTAGTCAGTTTGAAGTGAAATTGAACTCCTGTCTGTTTTTCTATTGAACGGCAGTAGTCAATAACCTGTATTATTAATTCTTTGCGAAGCAGCGGTTCACCACCAAAAAAAACAACACCACAACGCCCCCCGGAAGTGGATGCGCCCAGGTCCACTGCTTTGCGTGCAGTCTCAAAAGTCATCCCGGCACATGACTGTGGAGGCGCATAGCAGTAAGAACAGGCCATATTACAGTCTCGTGTAACATGAAGTGTTACATGCATAGCTACATAACTCCCTGTGCTCTCAGCCAGTCGGCAAAGTCACTGACCTGCTGGCGGAGATAATTCTTCGAACGTTCAGCCAGCACATGTTTTGGAGCCCCCCACGCATCATAGGCCTCCTTATCTTCCTCAGTACTATAACTGACAGGATCATAAAAAGAAGCAAAATAATGGCCTTTACCTGTCTCTGCAACCTGAGAATTAAGATGTTCTGCAACAGCTTTGAAATCCAGGGATGATATAGACAAACCACCATTATCATTATCTTGTGGTGAGTAAAGTCGATGGTCACGATATGAAACAAACTCTACTGCAATTTTTTGTGTCTCCACAAAACCATCCACTTCTAACGGTTTGACTTCTTCGGGAATCTCAATTCTACCATGACTGTAAGGATCAGAGATAAAATAGGCATTGTGTTTCACTGGCAGAGCAGAAATCGGCCTATTTATGTCTGTTATCTCAATACCCCGTATTTTAAGTTCTTCCATAATTACATGAATTGCTTCTTCCTCAGAGAGAAAGACAGGAGGATTCATGATCATACAACCCATTGAAGCTGTTCCTGAACCATTTTTAAACAGTGGTGCAACCACTGCGGCATCTGTGGCTTTCAATTCAGGTCCCATAACATCTTGATCCAGCTGGCAGCTTACCACAAGAAACAATCCCATCAATCCCATCAACTCTGTTTTTCTGATCCAGGCAGCCGGAACATGTTGCTTTAACAGCTCGGGCTGATCCCATACCTGTAACTGTGTAGGATATTTAGGTCGTTGATATCTTTTAACCGGTTTTAACTGCATTATTATCCTCTGATTATTCTATTATTTTGCAATAGCAATGCCGATATTATAACTTCTGGGCATCATGGTGAAAGTATACTTTTCAATAGATGTCTCTGTTGAATACCACGATCCTGACTCAGTTCTCCAGGCATAATCCTTAATGTTTTTATTCTGCAGCAGATTGACACCATGTCCATAAAGTTTCAAAGCATGTCCACACAGTATGAAATTCATTTCAACATGAGCATCCAGACGCTGATATGCCGGGAGGCTGCGATATTCAGAATCATGATCCAATAACGCCAGAGAACCATCAGACCGTATAATTGACTTGGATAAATCCCGGTAGTACAGGCCGCTCCCATATCGATACATCACATTAATTCTCAACGGGCCAAGCATCATATTACCCTCTAAAGTCCCCAGGTGCTTGTGCGCATACTTGGCAGGAAGAGAATTATATCCTGACATGTCAGAATAATCACTATATTCTCCATCATTATATTGATAGTGCAGATTCATTTGAAACCATTTGACAAAATGAGATGATAAGCGGACTTCTGCTCCCCTCACTGTTCCGAATCTAAATGAAGCAGCCTCATAGGGATCATCTGGTTCCATTTTCATACCAAACGGATAATACCTGCTACTGCGAGCCAATACACGGTATTCTCTTTTATAATACTGGAAATTTAAAATATTATGTTTATTAAAACTAAATTTAAATCCCACTTGAAATTGTTCCATTCTAGGGGCCCACAACTCACTAACATTGTCTGCATCCACATACAGAGCCTGTTCACGGTTAAAAATGTTCACAACATTTATGGGGCGCAGCTCTGTATTAGTCATACAATAGAAGAGCAGCTTTTCATGGAGGCGGCACTTCACCTGCAAATAATATGTCAATCCTCCTCCTTTGTGTTGACTGAAATGGTTATAACGCAGTCCGGCACGACTTTTGAGAAATGAGCTCCATCTGTTATTGAACCCTGCAAACGCTGTTACATAATTACTCAATTGACGATAATATGCACTTCTGAACAGATCAGCCCGGCCAAATGTATAATTATCATTATCAGAAAAATAATATAGACTATGTAGATAATGGTTAAGTG
>JAGLOF010000183.1 GCA_023139105.1 bacterium | reverse complement strand
TTACCTAAAAAACTACGGAGAAGACTAAAAAGAGCGGAGAAAAACCAAAAAAATCCGCTTTAATTATAAAAGATCTTTATTTCGTTTCTTTCGTCTTCTTCGTAGGCAATGCTCCTGCTCCTCTTTCATTTTCAAATTTCTATCTGTGTTTATCTGTGATAATCTGCTCTTTTCCGTGTATTCTGTGTATTCCGTGGTTAATATCTTTTACCATTAATCCCTAAAAAACCCACGACAACTTGGCAAAGAAACTGCGTCCCTTTTCAGAATCTTCACTATGCAGTGTACGCCCCTCCTGATAGGCCAGCTGGATCGATCCGAATGGCGGCAGAAAACGCCAGACAAAGACCACTTGAGCAGTCTTGCGCAACAGATCAAATTCAACATTACGCCAGAAACCATCCAATCGATATCTGGTTTGGTAGAACAGCTTGAAGTATAGGTCTTTATTCAGATAGTAACTGGTTCGGATATAATGTATCCAGCTGTTGTCCTCAGGGTCTTCCAAAGGATCGAGCCAGATCCTCTTAAACTGATATTCGACATTCCAGCCTTCCACGATCTGCAAATTTATGCTGCCTGTGACTTCTTCCAGATCACTGTCATAGTTGACACCTCTCACATATTCAACTGCCAAGCCCAGACCCCGCTTGCTGTCATAACTGAACTCAATGCCCGATTCATGATTGCTGAAATCTTTTTCAAAATACGGTGCGTATCTGGCTAAAAATTCCCAGTCATGACTAAATTCAAGGTCAAATTTATGCATGATCTCAAAATCAAGATCATAGCTGATATCCCGGCTTCTTAACCTACCTTGCTGACTCCAGATTTGATTGTAATTCACACTGGGCTTGATCGATTCAAGTCCGTTTTTATTGATCCATATCGTTCTTCTCAAATTGGTGTCAAACTCACGGCGGTCATCATGCCTTATAAATCCAACGGGATTAACATTCTCTTTAACGCCCTCCCCATAATGTGAATAACGGAGATGGAAATGCATGAACTGTGAGTCATAGGACGGTCTTATGAATGCCGCCCAAACGCCTTGCTCCGCATCGCCATGCGAGCGGATCAACTGCCCGGTCATGCCTATAACATCGGTAAAAAATAGCGTAGCGGCCAAGCCGATAGACCCTGTATTTTTAGAAAGATAATGACGATTGGCTCCGATCAGTCCGATACTTGAACCCTTGGGCAGATCACGGTTGATGCGGAATGCAGCATAACTGGCCTTCTCCCCAGCAGCCACATCTACACCGGCTGTAGCCGGATCAGACTGAGTGAATAGCCCGTTGATCTTCCATGACTTCAGCTTGCCGGACACCTTGCCGCCCCAGGGAATCTCGCCTATACGCCGCGAATAGAACTGCCGGATCCGGGTTGAGTAATTATCATTCCCCTCCAGGAAAAACGGTCGCTTTTCTCGATAAGATATTTCAAAACGAGAGAGGTTCACCTGCTCCACATCGGCTTCAATGGTGGCAAAATCCGGATTCAACGTAGCCTCAAAACCAATCTGAGCCACGGGATTATATCGAAGCCCCAGACCAGCCTCATACGAGGGGTGGGACTCGTCCCGCAACTGCATCTGTACATAGGGCAGCAACGTCAGTTTTTTCAGCGATAGATCCTTAAGATCAAGTCCGGACAGGGAGGCAAACTGCGAAATCCGGAAAGGATCTACCATATCCTTAACCAAGAGACAGGTTTCCCGCTTCCTGGCTATATGACGAGCTGCATTTATACCCCACACTGTCTTCTTGGGATCAAATTTAAGCGATTTCAATGGAATGGCCAATTCAGCTGTCCAGCCGGAATCATGTACAGTGCACGCCGAGAACCAACTCTCGTCCCACTGAAAATCTTCAGTACGTCCATTGTCCGCCAACAAACCGTCCTTCTGCGTCCCCAAAGGATTGACAACAAATACATAGCCGTTGCTGCCGCCTCCAAAGGTGTCCAGCATCAGTGCCACGGCGTCATCGTCAGCCACATCCCCATCCCTCTTGGTGATTATTGCAGTGATGCGCGAGGGCTCTGGATCAATACATATAAAAGCCACGTAAAGATACTTTGATCCGATGAGAATCTTCATGGTAGTTGTAAATGTAGCCGGCTGGCTATAATGGGGTTCAAACTGGTAAAACTTATCAACGCCGGATGTATTGGACCAATCAACCTCATCAAGACATCCATCGATGTGAATCTCATTTTCAACTTGCGTCACCTTCAATGTCTGAGCTTGAAGTACGGCTCCTGTGATCATCACACTGACGCCAACAATAAATAAAAAACGATTCATTTTGATTCCCTGATAATTAATGGATGTTTTTCGCTCTTCTTCGTTTTTTCCGTAGGCTGTGCTCCAGCTCTTCTTTCCTGTATCCATCCGTGACTATCCGCTATTTCCGTGTCATCCGTGTGCCAATTATTTTCGCCCTCCGAAGGAGAACTTAACTAACCCTTCGTGGTTGTATCGCTTTTTTAACCTCCATCTATCAACATCGCCCACAGCACTGTTTATATTTTTTTCCGCTACCACAAGGGCAGAGATCGTTTCTCTTGATTTCCGACGGCGGTGGCTCCGCCTCTCTTCGCTTAAACCGTTGTGCCAGATCAGTAAACCTCTCATGGGCATGGGCAAAGAAGAGCTGATACCCTTCACACAGATGTGACAAGCCCGGTTCTGAATCGCCAATACGATCTTTGGGACAGCCGCCCCAGCAGAGCCTGAGCCACTCACACGTTTGGCAATCATCATGTCGTTTACTCTTAGCCCTTCCGAATGCCTCCTGCTGAGCTGATTGACTTAAGGTATTGATGTCATCATCCAGTACATTGCCCAGCAGATAATCTTTTTCAACATAAAAATCACAGGGATAGACATTGCCATTATGTTCAACCACCAGATAATCGCCGCATACTTGTTTCAATGTACAAAGCGGCGGCGGCACCGATACATAATGATGCAAAACCGCATCAAAGAACCGGAGATTGGTCCCCGGCGTCAGGCCGTCCAGGTCTGCCCACCACAAATCGAACAATGTCATTAAAAACTTACCAAACGCCACGCCCGATACAGCACACTCTGCTGGCTGAGATGGATCAGATACATCACTCTCAACACAGGGAATGAACTGCATCCAGTTCAAACCTAGATCTTTGTGAAATTGATAAATCTCCTCCGGGAACTGCACTGAATAGTCGTTGACAACCACAAGGGCATTGACCTCTACGCCCAGGTCCAGCATCAGCCTGGCACTCTCCATGACCTGCCGCCACGACCCGCTGCCGTCCCGTTTCTTCCGGTAGTGATCGTGGATATGTTCGGGGCCATCCAGCGAAAGGCCGACGAGGAACTGATACTCTTTGAGGAATACTCCCCAATCCTCATCGATCAATATTCCATTGGTCTGAAGACTATTGGAGACGCGTCGGCCTTGCCCGTACCGTTTTTGAAATTCGACGACTTTCCGGAAAAAAACCAAACCCATCAGTGTGGGCTCACCGCCCTGCCAGCCAAAAGAAAAGTCCATGGCTGGACCCGAGAGGGCCTGTTTAATCATCGACTCCAATACAGCTTCGTCCATGCGGTGTACGCGCCGGTCTCCGAACAGGTCTGCTTTTTCCAGATAAAAACAGTATTTGCAGGCCAGATTACAGTCCGGCCCGGCAGGTTTGATTAATAATGAATTCAATATTTTGGACGACATTGTAAATCCTTAATGTGCAGGCATTTGATTTTTTACTATCTTCATCATCTCCAGCAGTACGGCCATGGGTGGCATTTTCTGTTTACCACTGAGGCGATCGGCATTCATCTGCACAGCAGCCCCTATGCCCCAGTCAGGGAAATAGGCCACTATGGTTTCATAACCCGGGAAAATACCCCCGTGGTTCAGCACCCGGACACCGTCCCAGTCAAAAGAGTGCAGCCCCAAGCCCCAACCCTGATCAGCCGGTTGACCGGTTCTCAGATGCACAGGCTTGATCATCTCAGCCTGCATGGCTTCATTCAGCCACTGGCCGCCCCAGTAAATCCGTGCCCAACGGGCCATATCCAGAACATTGCCCACCAGACCGCCACCCTCCCACTCAAACATTGGATGTATGGGATATTTATCATCCACAGGCACCTTTGCAGGCAGATTAAAGGGTGCACCTTCGCCGGTATAACCCGAAGGCAAATCTTTAATTTCACGGCTGTTTTGAATGCCAGTCAAAGAGAGTTTAAATGGTTTTATGATCCGATTGACCACCAGATCTTCATATTTCTCACTACTTACTTTTTCTATCACCAAACCCAGAATAATATAATTAGTGTCTGCGTATCCCCAGCCTTCACCCGCAGCAAAAAGCGGTGCGTCACCGGCAATAACAGAGACACATTCGACTTTACCGGGATAGGCATCAGGATCTGCGTGAATCTGCTCCCACAGTGCCGGTTTCATCACGTGTCTGGGAATACCCGTAGTATGGTTCAGCAAATTACGAACAGTAATATCCTGACCATTGGGAATGTCTCCATACCATGGAGTGCTGCCCAAATGTTTGGCTACCAGGTCATCAAGACCCAGACGCCCCTCTTCAATAAGTTTCAACGCAATAGCCGCCACCCAAATCTTACCTGTGCTGCCGCCAAACATACGGGCAGAAGGTTTCAATGGCTGAGGTGATTCCAGGTCATCAACACCCGTAGAAAGATTAATGTAATCGCCCTCGCCAAAAACAACACCAAATGTCATACCGGGAACACCAACAGGGGTCAAAAGTGAATCCAGTCGATGCTGAAAAGTTTCTTTTAAATGCTGATGATTCTGTTGGGCCACGACCGGAAGAGCCAGCCATAATATCAAAGATAACATCATTAATCTACACATCATTTTTTTCATATCTCACTCCAAATAGGGATAAGGATTGGAAACACTCTCATCTTATACGGAAAAAATTATTCCGTATTCATCTTATTTTTCTTTTCCAGATAAAAATCCAGCATACCATAAATAAAATAGGACTTTTAGCTTGAATAATACTCATATGCTGGCAGGATTAAAACACTACCTCCACACTAGCTGCTTTATCATCTATTTCCAGATCCGTAAATTCTTTTCTCTTCTCATCACCAACACGGATCGTATATGTGCCTGCAGCAAATACCGGCGGTTTGAAAGACTGCCCTTGAATACGCAATGTATAGATAATCTCACCTGAGGCCTCATGAACTACCTGAACCACGGGATCTGTCATGCCGCTGACGACGATCTCTGCCAGATGCCCCAGAGGCTTCCGTCCGTAATTCTCAAGATAATGCGCCTTCACCGGCCAGCCCGGATATGGTTGCTCAGTTTTAGGACTAGCGTAACGCGGCCAATTAGCCATGGAAAAAGTTCTGTCTTTTCTATTGAGCCGGACTATGCCATAGCCCGTGGCCAGGTCATACAGAACCGAAGGGCTGCGTCCCGACTGATAGGGGTTGGAGACCGCATGCACCGTCATCTTGTTGCCAAAACCGTCCTCAAAATCACCGGTGTATCTGGGTGCATCCGTTTTGCGATCGTGTCCGCCTTCTTTAGGAAACCAACGCCGCGGCCAGAAATTGGCAACCGATGGGACACAGAGTGCATAGCCAGCGTCATGCCAGTCGTCAACGCCGTACTGAATTGTCGAACCCAGATGTTGATCTCCGGCAACGTGCAGGGCAAAACCTTTCCGCAGGGCGCGCAGAGCCTTGTTGCGCCCGGTCTGTGGCCATCCATTGGAGTCCATGTCCTGCACCGGTACATCGTTTTTCGGATAATCGCCCACTGCCAGAATGGGCAAAGAGGGAATTATCGATCCATTCTTGGACCCCTGAGGCAGCGTGGCCACATTGGCAAATATAGTTTGAGACAGGGCCACCTTCATCCATGCTCCGCCGGACCAGTCTGCTGCCCAGTGTTCGATAAAATTCAATTGACGATCTCCCAGGAGTACCGCATCAGGAACATCACCCTTGAGTCGAAGATCGAAATCCATGTTCTGCTTCCAACCGTTCCATACCCTGGCTTTTGGCAGCAGCGGCCCCGGTGCCGACTTGAACTTCCTGTCCTCCAGCACCGCAAAACTCACGCCGCCCCAGAGCAAGTCACAATAGTAGACGCCAATGCCCTGAGCCACAGGCGCAGCATCAGGCGGATCTGGCATGTGACTGGTCTGCGTCCGCTCCACCATGCTGACGAATTTTGCAGGCATTTTATAACCGCCCGCATCCTGTGCAGCGGCGCCACGCAATCCCGGCGGCGTAGCCTTACCCCCTGCGCCCCAGAGATTGCCATGATAGACATCGTGGTCATCGGGCAGGATCACAGATGGGATTTCTCTGCACATATCTCCATAGGCCCAGCACCAGAGATACCATTTATAAAGATAGTCCAGGCGGGGCTGTTTCCGATCTGCGTATGTGGGGCTGGCCCCTTCATAAACCTGGTCGCCGGAGAAGAATAGCAGATCCGGGCGATGTTCTGCCACATGACCGGTAAGATCTGTATGAGGGAAAAACATCGACTCCGTCCAATCGAAAGTACCGCCGTCCACGCCGGCCCATTTACCTTTGGGACGGGCAACATTGTGGTTGCCCGTAAAAGCTGCTATGACAAATTCTTCAGCATCAACAGGGTCTTTTCTTATCATTCCTTCATATCCAACAGGCTGACCATAAAAATCATAAACAATGCGATAAGCCACATCCATAGAAGCGTCCCAATCTTCCACACGAAACGTAGCCGTCAGAGCATCGGGGTCGATAAACGCCCGCGCCACCTGCTCGCCGTCAATCTCCAGATTAGCCATACGCACGTCTTCCGGGCCGATGGGCATGAACTGCGCCGTCAACTTCAGCATGTCCCGGCTCACCGTGTACTGTGTGGAGAGCACAGGACCACAGTTCCTTTCAGGATGATGAACTACTTTCCGTCCCGAAACATTCCAATGGCGATACCAAAACCGCGTGGGTGCGCCACTTCCCGGATGCGAGATCAGCGCCAAGCTGCCACTAATATATTTATTAGGAAGGCCTTCAATGGTCAATTCCGATATTATAGAATCCCTCTTACCCGTCTTCGCTTCCAATATCAGGCGATAGGCTTCGCCAAGAGGCTCCAATCTGCAAGTCAGTAATACTGAAGTTAATACTGCTACCCGTGTTCCACCATAAGCCAGAAAGTGTTCATCTTCTTCCATGTCTCTCACAAAAAGCCGCCCGGAGCCGTCTATTCCGGCAAAGAAACCGGCACCCGATCCGGTGCTGTGATGAATCAATGCAGCGGCCCGGTAATCCAGATCCCGGCCAGCGCCTATCAAAAACCCTGTGGCTGCATCGCCCGGCATAGAATCAGTCGGCGTGATCAGCCCTGTCTCAACAGACATGGACAAGTCACCCGGAAGCGTGCCCAAAGCATGGGTAAGCAAATGCACTGTCCTGAACGGTTTTCGCCCCGTCAGCTCCGAACAGAGCAGGCGACCGCTTTCCACTGACCAGTCCTGCAGTCTGTTGGCCCAGAAATCCGCCCCAACCCAACGCCGGTCCGGCGACTGAGACCAATTACTTTCAAATGACAATCCCGGCCCCAGCGAACTACAGGCCAATAATACAGTCAATAATAACCCGATAACACATGCACTATTTTTCATTCTTCTCTTCCCTTTATTCGCAATGCACACTTTATTCCAAAATATCATCCCTGAATGACTTTATCAGGGTGTGTTGGGGATAGGTGGACCCCGGCTAAAAGATTGCCGGCTGAGTCCCGGTTCTGTACGGGGGGTGACAAATTTTATTTACATAACTTCCTTTTGACTTCCATGGCAAAAACACAGACAATGTCGTATTTTTTATATTTTTCTCCGTATCTTTCCGTGTTCCTCCGTGGAGTAAAGCTCTTAAAACCAGCCCCCTTATCCCATCTGTGATTATCTGTTATTCCATGTCATCGACACCGCACTACACGACCGAATTAACACTCTAACCCCGAAAACTATTTGCTCTGCCTTCTATTATTTTCTGATCTTTTCCGTATTTTCTGTGTGTTCCGTGGTTAATTGCTCTTGCCTTTGAGCTTCTACTCCACCCTCAACCCCTGCGCCATATCCAAACGTAATTCCCGACGGTCCATCTTCTCCAGAACCACATTTCGCCCCAGCACATCGCCTTCAAATCTATTTTTTTCGATACGCACATCTTTGCACGCCTCCAACGTCACCGTGGCCTTACGCGTATGGAACGGTTCAAAATCATGACTCCGAACCATCCGGTTTTCCGAAAAACTCAATCCATCCACTGATTTTGCATAGAGCATAGGAAAATCAAACAGATGAAAGATATTCTTTTCGATGCGAATATTACGATGAAACGGAAGGTTCGGATTCAGCTCTGGAATAATGGGATAAATGCTGATCACGCCCTCACAGAACTGATACATCGAAGTCATGCAAGCCGCTGTAAACACATTGTTACGAATGGTAACGTCGCGTACTGCCCCGGACTCATACCAGTAATTGGCATCCCCGGCAATCAGAATGGCCGCACCGCTGGATTCGAAACGATTGTTCTCAATCACGACCTTCCCCGGTGTAGACACCAAAAGCCCCCGCGCCCGGTTGGACATAAAATGGCACCCACGCACTGTCAAATCCGGTGACCAGGTGAGATTCTCCAGCGCATCTCCCACTTCGAGTTCTTCCGGCACGGTCTTCTCGAAGGTCAGGTTAAAAGTGTCACGATTCACCGCCTGAAAAGCCGTCAGAAAGCCTTCTCCCACTGTAACCATGGAGGCATTTTCGATGAATCCGATGCGATCGCCTTTCCGGCCCCAAATCATACCTGTGGCCTGACCATGCATAAATTGACAGGTCAGACGATTACCGGCCGGTTTTCCGATGATGCATACGCTGGTGCCGTGTACGTTGATGGGATCGTCCATGAGTCCGTGGAAGGTGCAGTCTTCAATTAAAATATGGCCGCAGCAATTGGAGATCTGGGCACCGTCATCATGTCCGGAGACCACTTGACGCGTTGGATTTGGGACGGTGTTGTAATTCCGCAGCGTTACATTTTCCGTGAACTGGGCCAGCACGCCCAGACCGGCGCAATGGTACAAATTGACATTTTCAACAGTGACGTTTTTGCTATGGAAAAAAAACAGACCGGCGTGGTCCCTGGCGCTGTGGCGCAGGACGAGAACATTGCCCATGGCGGGCTTGCGCTTGAAATCGAAATGCAGACGGACATGGCCGGGCGAAAGAGATTCAGCGCGATAGTCGGCCCGCCAGCCACCACCCAGACAGCCGCGGTCTCCTGTGTCACGGGCGACCTGTAGACTATTGCCGTCAAACTCCATGGCCGACCGCCACGCACTCTTCCACCCTTCGCCCACAAAGACAAGCTTTTCATTTTCGATAATGTAGGGGAACTGTCGATCATTGATGGCCAAGTCGATGTAAGCCTCATCCACATTATCAACGACGCCTTCTGCAGTCAGTGGAATGTCCCAGTCAATACTGCAATTGCGAATCTCTACATTTTCAGAACGGTCCACGGTAAAGGGCTGTATGCGGTCATGAAAGACAAAGCTCGAACCTTGCCCGTCCATAACAAGAGCCTTGAAGCCTTCAATGAAAATTGCACAACGCTTGGGATTGTTGTCAGTAGTGTTGGATTCGAAATACTCTTTTTCCACACAGTGCTGTGGCCAAAAATCATAGCGGCCTTTGGGAAAGGTCAATACCGGATTCTCCACAGTTCGGCAAGCCTCAATAGCGGCCTTCACTGCGGGTACAGCATTGGCCCGACTATCCGGTACTGCGCCAAAATCAGCTACAGAGATAGTAGTCTGCGCCTGTACCGATGACACTACTAAAAGTCCAATGATCCACAATTTCTTCATTATTCTCTTCCTTTTCTGAGAGTACTTCAAAAAGCAATAGCACACGGAAAGAGCGGATGTAACGGATAAAAACTGATTCGAGAAATCAAACAATAATTAAACAGAAAATCGTATGTTTTTATTCCTTTAGGAGCCATTATTTTTGCTCTTTTTCATTTCTTTTGTTTAATCCCATAGGGGACGTAGGTAACGCTCTTCCCTTCAACCTGCCCCTATCTCCATCCGCTTTTATCCGTCCAATCCGTGGTCTTCCGTGGAGACAATCTCTTTAATACGGTCCCCCACCCGGGACAGGCGTCCAAAGTGGAACCGTGCCATCAATCGCCTCAGCGTAAAGCAATTCTGACCGGTAATCCAAATCACCCAGGCCAAGCACTGTGAAAACAGCAATAAAATAATCAGGGACGTGACCCAGCGTGAGCTGGAGATCCTTTTTCAGGCAGGCCAGTCCGGCCGCATCTGTCATCAGACGAGAACCCGCTCTTGTACCAGTACCATGATAACTGGTAACAAACATTAATACATTCTGACGAGGGCCTGGTATTTTTAAAATTAAGCATACATCTTCAAAACTGGTAGCATCCAGGCGATTATCTGGCTTATAATGAAGTGAATCCCGCCGGCCATCCTGAGGAAAAAGTGTTAACCCATCCTCAAAATCGATAGAGACCGGTGCCTTGGCCAATAACTCCTTAAAAAAGCCCAGAGTATGCTGCCCGCCAACAAAGAGTATATGCTGACGTTCAAGATCTTCAAGAGTCAGATCTGTTCGCTCTTCTATGGAAAAAGTCAATCCTGTCTTTTCAAAAAAAGGAAGAAACTCCACCAGACCAAAAATTACATTATCCGTATAATATGGCCACTCCGAGACCTTAAGATCCCGACCGGGATAATCAGCTTTGAGTTGATTGAATTCTTTTTTGCCGAGAACCTTAAAATCTTTTATCCACCTTGAACGCTCCAGGATAGTATCTCTTTCAACATATACAAATGGATTGCCAAGCACCATTAGCAATGGCAGGTCAGATTTTACCATGCTATGCCAGATTACATTGAGCACCCCGGCATCTACGGGCTTCTCTATCCTCTGACCGATTAAAATACCAATAATCAATACAATGATTAACACAATTGTAGACAATGCTCTCATGAAATATTTGGCAATAATACGGGTCTTCCAGGAGATTCGTACGAACTCCACTCCATATCCACCCTTGGGGATAGAGAGGTGAATTTTATCCCTCTTCCCTTCCCGTGTATAATACTGATCCAACTTCTGTCTCAGGTTGCGCACATAAACGCGGATCACGGCTTCATCATAATCTTTAGCCGAAGGATCTTTGCCAAAAACATCCATGGCTATATCACAGGCCTTGGGGCGCTTCTTCAGACCATGTGACTTCACCAGATACTCCAGCAGCCGCGGATATATGCCCGCACCCTCTATAGCTTTACTATTGGCCAATCTATGGATGACTTCTGTTTTTTCAACACCTGAAATATTTTTCATGGGGTAGTTAGAATCCGACAATTTTTAAAATTTATTAATAATCCTAAAGTATGAAATTTCATTAGCTTAATCAAGCTGGATTAAGATTCAATCCTGCTCATTTAATTGATACTACTCCCCTTTAAATTCATTTAAAGGGTATATTTATCCTGTGCGATGGACAGTTTAAAATGCATGCGCTGGCGGCCATAGGTCGGAAGACGTTAAATTTATAGTTTATTCTGTGAAGAGCTAGATTGTTGTCAATAACTTGAAAAGGTGCAGTAAATTGGAATAAATCTTCTTTACATATCCCCTCCTTGCGAAAGGGGATAAAAAACCTGCCGGAGGTTCAGAACATCCGGCAGGTTGACGCCTTACTTCTGCAGCACAAGTTTCCGGATCTTCACAGTTACACCCGCCTTTAAGCGGCACAGATAAATCCCCGAAGCAAGCTCAGATGCATCAAAGGCCACTTCATGATGCCCAGCTGAAACTGGCTCTTCCAGTAGCGTTGTGACATGTCTCCCCTTGATATCGTAGATCGAGATAGTGACTCGACTATCCATGGGCAGTGAAAATGGAATAAGAGTCGTTGGATTGAACGGATTGGGATAGTTCTGCCCCAATGCAAACTGTCTGGGCAGACCGACCTCCTCCTCCACCGATGTGGCATCATTAACAATGAGAACAACCTCGAAGTTCACATAGACCACCGGAGCATAACCTGCTACTTTGAGTGAGTCTCCGGTGTCCTCAACATATTGCCCCATGGCATCAAAGACCAGCGTATCTCCATTCACATGTGCACCGCCATCAATCAATCGGGCCACATCCAGGGGCTTCACCTGGATCCGGTCATCAAACGAAGTGCCGATACAGTGTTCAAACTGGCCCACGAGACAGACAGCGTATCCCGTACTACTGAGCACCTGCCTGATATCCTGAAGATCCAGATTCAGATTCACGGGATATGGATAATATATATAATCCAAAGTGTCCAGACCGGCATCATCAATCAACGTATCGGCTGAGCTGTTCATTGTGTGAAAGAGTTTAGGCAATACCTTCCTCACAGGAAAATAAGAATTTGACCAGTGACCATCGAATAGCTGGCGATAAGTATCATTTCCTCCAAGACCGGTAATATTATGACCATTGGCATCTGGGGCATTGATGAAATCATCACTTTCTTCGCCTCCGGTTATATTATCAGCCCCTCCAGAAACAGCAACATGGTTATTACGTGAAAGTGATCCTGTCACCTCATCATCTCCGGTTCCCGTGACAAAACTCATCCAATCGAGATTTGGTGCATTTTCACTAGTGATACGCGTCGCATCTAAAAGATTGCCATTATTGTTTCCAACAAGAATAATTTCCGTAACACTGCTAACTTGAACACCCGTCGAAGTCGTATTACATACCACTTCACCATTATCATTGATTCTGAGTATTGCCGTATTACACCAGTCATCAAGACTAATAACCAGCACTGGTTTACCTTCCTTGCTTTCGATAGCGTATGTAAACCCCCAGGCCTGATGAATGGCCGGTTTTCTGGGTTGTTCCCCGGTGTTGCCGTAGATGGTGATTGGAGGATCTTCTCTATCTACTACTGGATCTTGCTCCTTTCCACTGGAAACGCCTTGTGGATTCACTCCCTTGGGTGTAATAATGGGTGTTGCCTCACTCCAACCGCCATATTCAATTTTCTCTACTCGTCTGACCCGTCCTTCATTACCGGAGACTTCCAGCCCGGCAAAAATCCAGGAGATATCGGAAATCCAGGAAATCCCAAAGCATTTGATATATGCTTTTCCTCCTGATGGGCTCACTGGCGAATTCATTAATTTCCCCAAGGACGTTGCAGCCAATTCCGGCTCAATAAGCTGCCAGCTCTGTCCGGCATTCATAGTCTCCCAGATGCCTGAGCTGTCCGCCAGGCCGCCGGCCACCCAGCCGGTGTCCGGACTGATAAAAGTTATATCCCAGAATGAACCGCTCACTACAGGCTGGACCATCTCCTCCCAGGTCTTGCCACCGTCGATTGTGCGAAAGATGAAGGGCACGCCCGGATCAACATCCCAATTCGTTCCTGCTGCCCAGCCGTTATTCTCATCAGAGAATGAGACTGTATGCAGATGGGCGTCTTTTCTGGGGTAGTCGGCCTCCTGCCAGATCACGCCATCCTCTGTATAGAGAATGAATACACTACTCGAATCCAGATTGCGGCCGACGGCCCAGCCCTTCTCAGCCGTCAGAAACTGAACTTCCCTCAGGGAGCCGTGAATCTCCGGGAGTGCCTGCAGATTCCAGGTCACCCCGTCCACGGTCTTCACCATGGCAACATATCCGTTATCGTAATTTTGCCCGACTGCATACCCGACCTGCGTATCGACCATATGAATATGATGCAATACACCATTAAATGAACTGGTCTGTAAGGTCCACAAGACACCGCCATTCCCTGTATAGATTATTGCAGCCTCTCCGGTTCCATCATTCCGGCCCACGGCCCAGCCTGTATCCGCATTCACGTAATACATGTTATTGATAACTCCCTCCTCAAAGGGAACTACCTGCTCCGTCCACAGGGAGTCCTGGGCGAACAATGCTGTGAAACCAGATGTTATCACCAGTAGCGTGAAAACGAGTAACATCTTCTTCATGACAACCTCCTATGATTTGATAAACAATACACGATCCAAGATAGTCTCAAACTATGTTAAGGTCTATCTCAAATACGACAGATATTATCAGAAAAACGACAAAACATGATTTTTAAAGTCAATATTTATTATAGTAGTGCAAAAAGTTTGAATTGTGTGCATTATGACCCAGGTTGCATGCCGATTATAATACAGACAAGATAAATTCAATATTCGGGAATATATCTGCAAGAAAAGTCTTTTAAAAAGTGGTTGTAATATTCTCCATATTTTCGCATTTTTAAATTAATACCACACCTGATAAACTTATATTGTCCAAAAACAAAACAGAGGTCAATAAAACCATGAAACAGCTCATTTTATTGGCATTCTTCATGACCAACCCTATCTTATATGCCCAATCCCCCAATATGGACGACCTGCAACAAGAATTGAAAAAGGCTAGAACGGCTAATCAAAAGATCGATGCGCTGAATACAATCAGCACAGCCTATCTGAGAGTCAATCTGGATAGTTGTCGATCTTATACAAAAAAAGCATTGCAGCTGAGCATAGAGATCGAATACAAAGCAGGTGAAGCTGAATGTCTCTGGATGCGCGGCAAACTCCTCATCTACCAGGGCCGGTTTGAAGAGGGTGTTAACATATTCAACCAGTCTCACAAAATCTTCCACTCAATCGGGGATGCTGCAGGCGCAGCCAAGGCCATGGATGAAGCAGCCTATTGCCTGCTTATGATTGAAGAGTATGAACGGGCTGAAACTCTGCTGGATTCGGCCATGGCCATTGCGGAAAGCATTCAGGACACCCTGCGCATGGTCCATATTGTCATGAATCGATCATCCATCTGTCTCTACACTGGCCGGTTCGAAGAAGCACTGGCCGGAAACCACCTATCATACGACTTGGCCGTGGCCATCGACTATGTGAAATTTCAGATCAACGGGCTCATGAATCTGGGCAATTTCTTTTTGGGAAGAAATGAGTATGACCTCTCTCTTGACTATTTCAACAGAGCCGTGGATCTCATTGAGACCAGAGGGGGCAAACTGACTCAGCTTCACTACAGTTATCTCAACATCGGATCCATTTTTATTATGAAAAACGATCCGGCAAAGGCTCTGGATTTCGGAATGAAGGGGCTCGAGATCTGTGAACAGATCCACTTAAAGCACGGACTGATGGAAAACTACAACCTGCTGGCACAGGCCTGTCTTGGATTGAGAGAATACCCGAATGCCATTACCTGGGCTGATAAAGCACTGATAATCGCCAAGGAAATAAACATACCCACTATGATCGCCCAGTGCAACTACAACCTGGGACAGGCCTATTCCAAAAGCGGGCGCCCCGAACGATCTCTGGTATACCTGGACAGATCCCTGGTCCATTTTGAGAGCCTGGGAAACAAATTCCTGCTGGAGAAAAATCTGAATGACCTGGCTCTGACCCATGAAGCTCTGGGAAATTACCGCCGGGCTTTTGAATATCAGAAACAGCATGATGTCCTGCAGGATACACTCTACAGTGACCGAAACAAAAAAATCATCAGCGAACTGGAAACTGAATACCAGGTCAAGAAGAAAGAGGCCAAACTGCAGCTTCAGTCCTCACAACTCTCACGACAGCGAAATCTTAACCTTGCCATCGCCATTGTCGCGGTTCTGCTCATGATTATCACTGTCCTCACCTATTTTACAGTGCGAAAAAGCAGACACATCAACCGCAAGCTGCAAGCCCTGGATGATGCCAAGAACCGCTTCTTCAGCAACATCACACATGAGATGCGCAATCCACTGACACTGATTATGGCGCCTTTGCAGAACCTGACGGAAAAGACCAAGAGCGGTCCCTATCACGCTGAACTGAAGCTGGCCTACAGCAACAGCAAAAAACTGTTGGAAAGGGTGAATGAGATACTCGATCTGTCCAAACTGGAATCGGGTAAGATAGCATTGAAGGAAAAACCTGTAAGACTGCATGATCTCTGCAAACGGATTTTGGTTGCCTATCACTCAATCGCCCACTACAGAAAAATCAATGTTGAATTTAATTATCATCTGGATGATAACCTGGCCGTACTCATGGACATTGAAAAATTCGAAAAAATCCTCAACAACCTGATCCTGAATGCCTTCAAGTACTCCCATACCAATGGAACCGTCTCTTTAACTATCGGAAGACACAACGACTCCTATCAATTCGCAGTCCAAGATTCTGGACAGGGCATCCATCCCGAAGACCTGCCCAAAATCTTCAATCGGTATTATCAGACAGAGCAGGCAGGCGCGCCGGCCAGGGGCGGCAGCGGCATCGGGCTCACGTTGGCCAGAGAGTACGCCAAACTATTCAGTGGAGACATTGCTGTAGAGACTACAATAGGAAAAGGCAGCCTGTTCACACTGTCTATTCCATTAACTGAATCCGATGAGGCACTGGTTCAACCGGAAGCGCTTACCCTGAAAGATGAAGCCACCTCTAACGGTGATCAACCTCTATACACACCGATCTTGATTGATGGAGAGAAGCCGCGACTGCTCATTGTGGAGGACGACCTTGAGATGAGCTGTTATCTCAAGGATATCCTCTCCCCAACCTATTCCAGCACAACCGCGCCTGATGGAAAAGCGGCATTGGATCTCCTAAGCGATAATCCATTCGATATAATCATCTCAGACGTTATGATGCCCAATATGGATGGATTTGAATTCCGTGAAAAAGTAAGAGAACATCGGTGCTGGATCAAAACGCCCTTTGTCATGTTGACAGCCAGATCATTGGAACGGGACAAGATAAAGGGTCTTCAACTGGGCATTGACGACTACATCACCAAACCCTTTAACTCCAAAGAGCTATATGCGAGATTAAACAATCTTACATTAAACAAACAGGAACGCGACCGGTATAACCTGGAGAATCCGGAGGAATCCAGGAAACCCTCAGCCGATGAGGCCCTGCTCCGCAAGGCCGAGTATTTTGTTATTAAAAATATTGACGACTCGGAATTTACTATTGACAAATTGGCCGATCACATGAGTTACAGTGTGAGGCAGTTGGAACGACTGCTGAAGAAACAGAGCGGACTCACACCCAATGCCTTCATCCGGGAAATCCGCCTGCAGAAGGCCTATCAGATTCTGGAACAGCGACAGTTTATGAGCATTAAAGAAGTCTGCTATGAGGTGGGCATGAACAATCCAGCCTACTTCTCCTCCAAGTTCAAGGAACGTTTCGGCAGTAGTCCCAGTGAGGTGCTGGACATGCAGAAATTGTTCGATTGAGAACAAAAATTTGTGTGTATATTAAAAGTATTCAATAATGCTATGCACTCGTTTTGAACACGATAGACAATACGATAATTATTTAGAATTAGCTCTTTAATTTCAATATTCGTAAACTCAGGCACAACACGGCCTGACAATGGGTTGTCAACGATTGTTTCGGCTTGTGCAAATTAATATTCTATAAAATCAATTGCTGCTGTTGGATTGTCTTCAGCTATAAAATTCTCTATTTCTATTAATTTGTTCAGAGACTCTGCTGTCCAAATTAAGGTATAAATTTTGGCTTTTCCAAGAACGTTTGGATGACTTCATTCTGCACTCTGCCACGCGCCTGGGCCGTCCCCAATCGGGCGGCAGTGTTGAGCTAATAATCAACGAATGTTACAACCGCTCCCGCAGCATCGCATCGCTGACGGCATACTCCCGTCGCATGCCGAAGGAAGCCGAACCGGCCCACACCGATCCGCCGAGCCGAGTGTTTCCGCCAGCAAACATGTCTTATACAATTATATTATCCTAATTTTTCGAATTACTGGACAATCGTCTTCTTCATCTGTAATAAAAAACTCATTTCCATTTGTTGCCCCAATTACTTTTACATTAAAAAGTGCGTCTTTATCATATATTTGGAGTGCTTGGTATCCTAAAAAATTTCCTGAAACAGAAAACTCATTAAATCCCAATTCATATTTTTTCTTTTTCGTTGAATAAATTATAAATTGAATCAGGGACGTATCATTCAAGGTATAAAGACCAACATTATTATTGTAATAAATATATTGAAAATTAAACCATCCGCTTGAATGGCTTATTTTAGAACCAACCTTAATCGGCTTCTTGAAAAAATCCAAATCTGGCTTCTTACCAGACGACATATCCGTCATTTTAACCAACTTATATGATTTATAGTAAGGTTTTTTTCCTTCGATTCTATTAAAATTCCAAGCACCATCTGTTCGATCAAAATAAATAACATCTCCATCGTAAAATTCGGGAATACCTATAAATTGATCATTCTGAGTGAATGCTAATTGTATCTTCGCTCCCATACTCCTTGATTTTGTAAATTCTACATTTTTATCAAATTCCCAAAAATCCTCACGAGTACCGAAAGTATCGATTATCGTTGTAAATGTACTATCATAAATATAAAAAATTGGATCATTGGGTTTATCTCTATCATATTGATTTACTAAGTAACAGCCTTTATATGGCCAGATCGATACGATATGTTTCCTATGCTCTTTATCAAGCTGTACCTCTTTCAGCAATTGGCCATCTTTGCTGAAAAATGACAGTTTATTATTTATTTCGCCTAAAATCACCAACTCGTCTTTATCATTAATATTAAAACTATTGATCCTCTGAAACTCGCCAGGACCTTGACCCGAGCGAGCAATTTTCTTAACGAATTTTCCATATTTATCAAACTTACTGATTTCGGTACTGGCGCAACCCATCCGTGAAACAATATCACGAATATAAATATTGCCTTCGGAATCAGTGTGTAATTCCTGAGGTGATAAAAATATCAAATTTCCATCTTCAATTTCAGGGCCACCAATCTGAAAGACATCTTCAATCTTGTATTTTTGGGCTTGCAAGATACCAAAAAATGAAAATAGAATGAACGTGCTTAGTATTATTTTTCGCATACATCCCCTCTTAAGTGTATAGCGTTCTACATTCTAGTGGTGCGTCCAACCGTTTATTGTCAAAAACGCCACCTCAAAGCCAACTCGGAAAGCTGGTTACATTTCCGCCGGCAAGTCCACGCGTTGCTAACGGCGTAATCCGATATCTCATTTCTACGGTCTCTGTTGGTACAAGGATATTTCTAGTGTTCTTTGAATCTACGTTTTTGAATTATCTATACTATTTAATCCTTTTTTCCGGTCTCTTCTGGCCAAATACTCATTTCATGGAAAATGCAAATCGTCCCACCCACACCTCCGGCCTCGTCCATGTCCTGATTTGCCGCAGGGCCGTAGGTCGAGTGCAAATCTTATTCGTTTTGTTGTTTCTTTTGCAATCGAATTGTTTATTAATCTGATAGATCATTCCAAATTTGTTCTACTTGCTCTTCTCCATTAAAATAATCTACCTTATCTTCCTTGCGATATATACCCAATTCATTACATACATAAATTTTATTTGAGTCTGGATATTCACACACATCAAATCCGACTTCGGTTTTTATATCTAAATACGTACAGTTTTCAGCACTGTCATTATAGAATTGATGAGCACCCTCTTTTCCCTTTTCAAAGAAAACTATATCACCTTGTTCAAGCTTCCTTTTCCCTTCATTATCTCGTAATGTCATTTCTCCAGAGAGAATTACTACTATTTCTTCTACAAAATGATGGAAATGATATGGAAAAGAAAATGTATTAGGTTTTAACTCACGAATATCAAATTCTAGTTGAGTAGAACCTGCTATTTTTGATAATTTTGGTACTGCTGTAAGAATATCAAATTCTTTTGGTCTAATATTATCACTCTGAAAGTTTTGATTTCCTGACTTAAAAATTGAAGGCATAGTTTTGACCTTAAGAAATGTGCTTGGCTGCTTGATTGATACTGACGAAACTATATTACAGGATATGATATACAAAGAACAATCGAGGTAGAACGGCCAACGTACCCGACCGTACCCTCACAGATCCCCGCATGCAACGTTCCCGCACAAGGCTCCTCAGCATTGCTCGCCTCGTACAAAATCATTCCTTAAACCCAATATCCAATTATTTTGGGTTGCGGGATGGAGTTGATACTTCAGCATCTCGTTAAAACCTTTCCGGCCAAGCTCCACGTCCCGATTTGCCGCTTGACCGTTGGTCGAGTGCAAATCTTATTCATTATACAATATCCATGTTTTATTAATTATTGTTTTTTTACTGCTACATCTCGGTAGCCAATTGATAACCCTTCTGAATTTTAAATTTTCAGTAAGATTAGTTTTTAACGCATCTTACTGAAAATCCACTTGCTTTATGGCCTGGATTACTTCTTATCCTTTTTTTATCCGGATGTAATCCCCAATGCCAAGCATCCACTAAATCATATGGAGTACATGACCACCAAGTTGCATAGTATCCCACATCGCCAGCACTACCCAACCTACCGCGGCCTCCTGCTGGAAGACCAGAAAATCCGCTTTCATTAGTTGCAAAATTATTATTTGTTTTCCATAATTTTTGACTATTATTTTTTATTTTTTCTCCAGCAATTTCTTTTCCACCCAAGTAATTTATTAATATTAAGCATTCTTCTTCTGTTGGAATATGCCATCCTTCTGGACTGAGTTTATTTACATTTATAACTGCATAGAAGTTGTACAATGCTCCATAAATTTTTTTGTAATAACTTGTATCATTGTTTACTAAACAATAAGCTCCATCTTTTGAATTAGGCCATTTATCATTATCATGAACATTAGGGATTAGAGTTCCATTTCGATAATGTGTAACCTTCAAATTTTCAAGCATCCAAATTTGAGTCCCAATTTTTACAGTTTTGTATATATTTCCATCATAATCAGTAACTGTTTCATCTAAAATTTCATAAAGCAAATTTTGTTTATTATTTTCCTGCAAATTTGTAAATCCTGATGCCAATAGATATAGTGCAACTATGGAAATCAAGAATCCAAAAACTTTATTTACTTTCATTATCTTATAATCCAATTTATATTTTTTATCTCTTGCTATTATGCAAGTAGTTATGCGCTTCTGCGGCGCGCCGTGGCCGTCCCCGCTTGACCGTTGGTCGAGTGCAAATCTTATTCGTTATACATCAATTA
>JAGLOF010000182.1 GCA_023139105.1 bacterium | reverse complement strand
AGGGGAAAAAGATCAAAAACAGGACAATATGACGTAAGTCCGACAGGCTGCTAGACACCTTTTTTTTATTTAGGCCTCCCCACAGAGCGGCCTGATAGAGTATTATTGCATCACTATTTAAACCCATAGGAGCATTTACATGTCACCCACAGTAGAACTTGTAAAGCGCACCGTCGAAAAACATGGCACCAAACGGGAAAGTTTGATGCCGATTTTGCAGGATATTGTGCAGGAACAGCGCTATTTGACCGATGAAGCAATGGTTGAAGTAGCAAACCTGCTCGATTTGTCTGCAGCTGAAGTATACGGTACCGCTTCCTTTTACACATTTCTTGATCTCAAACCCCGTGGTGAAAACATTATTAGAATTTGCAAAACCATCACCTGCTATATGAAGGGCAAGGATGAGATTATCAAAGCCATCGAAGATCGCCTTAAAATTACAATTGGCGAGACTACCTCCGATGGTAAATTCAGCTTCCTGGATGCCAACTGTATCGGTTGGTGCCATGAAGGTCCTGCAATGCTCATCAACGACAAAGTCTATACCAAGCTGACGCCTAAAAAAGCCGTTGATGCCATCAATGAGTATTATAGTTAACAGGAGATCATGAAATGGTGATGGATCGTGAAGAAAAAGTAAAAAAGCTCAATGATCATAAAGAAAAGGTCAATCAGATCTTTCAAGACATAGATTATTGTGATATCTTGCAGAAAGCTGTAAAAATGTCATCGGAAGAAATTATTGAAGAAGTGACCAATTCAGGACTGCGTGGACGCGGCGGTGCCGGCTTTCCCACGGGTCTGAAATGGAAATTTGCTGCAGAACAAGACTCTGATGTCAAATATGTGATTTGTAATGCAGATGAAGGTGAACCTGGTACGTTCAAGGATCGCCGTATTCTGGAAGAGCAGGCTGAAAAAGTATTCTCTGGTATGGCCATTTGTGCCCGCGCTATTGGTGCCAAAGAAGGTTTTATCTATCTTCGGGGCGAGTACAACTATTTAAAACAAGATTTATTCAACCGTATTGAAGCATTTCATATATGCCTTAAAAAACGCGGTATTGATTTTAAAATTGAGCTTCGTTCCGGTTCCGGTGCCTATGTTTGTGGTGAAGAGACTTCTTTGATTGAGTCCATGGAAGGGAAACGTGGTGAGCCTCGCAATAAGCCTCCCTATCCTATAACCAATGGCTATCTTGGCCAGCCTACTGTGGTCAACAATGTGGAAACCTTGGTGTATACAGCCATGATTGTGCATCGTGGTCATGAGGAATTCAAGGCACTGGGTACCAAAGATTCACGCGGAGCCAAGGTGTTTTCCGTTTCCGGTGATGCAGATGTTGAAGGCATTTATGAACTTGAACTTGGTATGGCAATTAATGAATTCGTAGATCTCTTTGGAGATGGCGATACTAAAGCCGTACAAGTAGGCGGTTCTTCCGGGTATTGTGTACCTCGCAAGAAATTTGCAGAAACCGTGATTGGTTTTGAAGGTATACCAACCGGTGGATCCATGATGCTGTTTAACAGCAGCCGCTCCATGTATCATGTGCTACATAATTACCTGGAATTCTTCTGTGAAGAATCATGCGGGCAATGTACACCATGTCGTGTTGGTTGTCAGCAACTGCTACACGGCATTGAAGCAATCAAGAAGGGTGAAAAGCCGGCCACCTATTTGGATGAGCTGAGAAAACTGGCAGAAACAATGCGCATAGCTTCAAAATGCGGCTTGGGACAGTCAGTACCTAATCCCTTCTTGTCTATTGTTGAGAATTTCCGGGAAGAGATAATTTTCTAAGCACGAGGAGAGGATAACTCATGGTTAATCTTAAAATAAATGATATACCGGTAGCTGTTGAACCGGGTAGTACAGTTCTTGAAGCGGCTCAGTCCGTTGGCATGAATGTGCCCACACTGTGTCACCATAAAGATCTCTGCGTGGCAGGTAACTGCCGTGTGTGTCTGGTAGAAGTTAAAAATAATCGTACATTACAAGCTTCTTGTGCCATACCTGTATATGAAGGTATGGAAGTATTAACAAATACACTGAATGTTCGTAATGCTCGTAAGATGGTTATTGAACTTCTTCTTTCAGAGCATCGCAGTGATTGTACCAAATGTTACAAAAATGGCAACTGCGAACTACAGGATCTTGCCAATGAATATCGTATAGAAGATCGTTCTCTGCTTGACCTGTCTGTTGACAAGACTCTGGATAGATCATCTCCGTCAATTGAAAAAGATGACTCCAAGTGTATACGTTGTCAACGTTGTGTCCGTACATGTACGGAACTACAGAAAGTTTCTGCGCTGACCGTTGCTCATAAGGGTGAACATATGAAGATTGAGACCTTTATGGATCTTCCTCTTTATGATGTTGTATGTACAAACTGCGGCCAGTGTGTTAATCGTTGTCCTACCGGTGCTCTGGTTGAACGCAATTATATTGAAGAAGTTTGGGAAGCAATTGATGATCCCACAAAACATGTAGTTGTTCAGACTGCCCCGGCTGTTCGTGTTGCACTGGGTGAAGAACTGGGTTTTGATCCGGGAACCCGAGTAACAGGCAAGATGGTAACTTCTTTGAGACGTATGGGTTTCAGCTCTGTTCTCGATACCGATTTCACTGCAGATCTTACCATTATGGAAGAAGGTACCGAGCTATTGACGCGTCTGAAGAAAGCCCTTGTCGATAAAGAAGATGTGGCTCTGCCGATGTTTACGTCTTGTTCACCGGGCTGGGTAAAATTTATTGAGCATGAATACAGCGATCTAACTAATCATCTCTCTACATGTAAATCTCCTCAGCAGATGTTTGGTGTACTGGCCAAGACGTATTATGCACAGAAACGTAATCTTGATCCAAAAGATATTGTAAGTGTATCCATCATGCCATGTACAGCCAAGAAGTTTGAAGCTGAGCGTCCGGAGATGAAAGATTCCGGTTTTCAGGATGTAGATTATGTGCTGACAACGCGTGAACTGGCTCGCATGATTAAGCAAGCGGGTGATAACTTTGCAAGTCTGCCTGATTCTGATTATGACAGTATTCTGGGTGTATCTACAGGTGCCGGTGTTATTTTTGGTGCAACCGGCGGTGTTATGGAAGCGGCTTTGCGTACAGCTTATGAAATTGTCACGGGTCGTGAAGTTCCCTTTGAGAATCTCAATATTTTGCCTGTCCGTGGTATGGAAGGTGTTAAAGAAGCCACTATTAAGATAGAAGGCTGTGTTGATGCCTGGAATTTCCTTGAAGGAGCTGAGCTGAAAGTTGCCATTGCTCATGGTCTGAGAAATGCCGATCAGCTAATGAAACAATTAGCTGCTGGTACTTCACCATATCATTTCATTGAAATCATGGCATGTCCAGGCGGTTGTCTTGGCGGTGGCGGTCAGCCCATTCCCACGGATATGGAGACTCGTCTCAAACGAACAGCTGCTATTTATGAAGAAGATGAGAATATGAAGATCCGTAAATCTCATGAGAATCCAGAAGTTGCTCAAATTTATGAAGAGTTCCTTGAAGCACCACTTGGACATAAGTCTCATGATCTTCTTCATACGCATTATACAAAGCGAAAGAAAAACTAGTTAATTCCCCACTATTCGGGCCATTCGAAATTGATATTGATTGATTTGAATGTCTGTTAGTTGGAATACTAATTTATTGTTTTATAATTAAAGGCGGAGCCTGCATAAGGCTCCGCCTTTTTTTTTATGGACACAGATTTAATATTAAAAAAATATGTGTATCTATTCTATTCCCAATCTCTGCATCTTGTTAAAGAGAGTCTTTCTGCTAATTTGAAGTTTTTCAGCAGCCTGCGTCTTATTGTTTCCATTGTCAGAAAGTGCTTTGAGTATAAGTTCGCGTTCAACATCATCGGTGATGCGGCGGACATTTGCTTCTAGTCCGGTGCTTGTTGTGTCTTTTCCTGTATCTGAAATAGAGTATCCCTGAATGCGCAGAGGAAGATGATGTGGGTGCAGAATTTCATCCTGACATACAATTAATGCACTCTGGATTGCATTTTCCAGCTCACGTATATTGCCGGGCCATTCATATGCCTTTAGTGTAGAAATGGTTGTGCCTGCTATACGTTTGACCGGTGAAGCCAGTTCTTTTACATGCTTGTTAAGAAAACAGTCTACCAGAAGGGGTATGTCGCCCTGACGCTCACGCAGAGGTGGAATAGGGATGAAAAATACATTCAGGCGGAAGAACAGGTCTTGTCTGAAAGCCCCTGCTTCAACCTCTGTCTCCAGCAGACGGTTTGTGGCTGCCACAATTCTTATATTTACATGTATTTCCTTATCTCCGCCAACCCTGGTAATTGAACGGGTTTCAATGGCACGTAATAGCTTCACCTGGGTCTCCAGCGGCAGCTCACCGATTTCATCGAGAAACAGTGTGCCGTTTTCTGCCCGTTCAAATGCGCCTATGCGTTGGTCACGGGCGTCTGTGAATGCGCCTTTTTCATGTCCGAAGAATTCACTTTCAACAAGGTTTTGCGGAATTGCTCCACAATTAACCGGTATAAACGGGCCTTCTTTACGTGATGACGCCTGGTGAATAGCTCTGACTATGAGTTCTTTTCCAGTACCTGATTCACCCTGTATCAAAACAGTTGCATCTGTCCTTGCTACACGTTGCATCCTGTTAAAGACGCGGTGCATGGTCTCTGACTGTCCGATTATATTGGCAAAACTGTAGCGTTCCTCAATCTGATCTTTAAGCTCGCTAACCTGTTGTTGCAGATGAAGATGTTCTTCGGCTCGCCTTAGTATCATTAAAAGTGCGTCATTATCAAATGGTTTGGAAATGTAATTATAGGCACCCTTCTGCATTGCTTCTACAGCAGAGTTGATGGTGCCATATGCCGTAATCATTATAACCAGGATTTCCGGATAGAGTGTGTGCAATTGTCCCATGGCTTCCATACCGGATATACCTGGTAGATTTAAGTCCATGAGTACAATGTCAGGTCTGTTTTTACGAGCCAGTTCAAGACCTGTTTCTCCCGAACCTGCTGTATAGAGTTCATAACCTTCTTCTTTTAATATACGTGATAATATTTTTATAATTCGATTTTCATCATCTACAAGGAGCAAACGCGGCTTCATTGAGATATCCTTTCATTGGCCGGCAGGGTAATGATGATGGATGTGCCGGAGGGAGCCTTTCCGGAAATACTCTGTACTTCAATATCACCGTTGTGTTGTCGAATAATACCATATGATATTGATAGCCCCAGGCCGGTTCCATCATTTTTTGTTGTGAAGAAGGGGTCAAATATTTTTTCCAGCTGCGTTTCCGGAATACCCATTCCATTATCAGTAAAGTCAATTCTTACCCATTCATTACGGTCCTGACCGGTGATGGATTCAATGTGAATTGAGAGGGTACCACCGCTGGGCATAGCTTGAACAGAATTTAGAATGATATTCATAAAAACCTGACGCAGCTGCTGAGGATCGGCATTAAGAAAGCAGGGTGTCACGGAAGTTGTGAAATCGATCTTAACCTTATTGTTACGAGCCGTTGAACCCGTGAGCTTCAGTGTTTTGCAGATAAGATCTGTAAGATCCAAACGCTCTTTTTGCGGTTTGATCGGTTTGGAAAATGAAAGTAATCCTTTTATTATTTCATCTATTCGATCTACTTCTGAAATTAATTCATCCATCATTTCCCGGCGTTCGTTATCGGGATCTTTCTTTTTGAGGTATTGGATAGTACTCCGGATGCTGGTTAGGGGATTACGGATTTCATGTGCGGCCCCTGCTGCGATTTGCCCAATGGTTGCGAGACGGTCTGATCTGAACATTTTACGCAGACGTTGTTTCTGTTCACGATAGAGCAGGGCATTTTCAAAGGCCAGAGCCGATTGCCCGAGAAGTGTAACCAGTAATTCAATTTCTCCTTTGGCAAAAGGGCCTGTTGATTTTGGGCCTAAAAAAACCATGCCGCTTAAATGGTTCATAACGATCAGCGGAATAATTATTTGTGTTTGATGTTTGATGATAAGTTCGCGTTCTCTTTCTGAAAGAAAACTTATTACACCGGAATAGTTCTCTACTACAAGTGGCATCTCATTGACAGTTAACCATTGTATGAGACGGTCATCGGCTGAAAAGTTGAACCTTGTGTCTGATTGGTCGTCATCGTGTGGATTCGCCAGGTCAAATCGATTTGTCTCGGGATCTTTGAGGAAGATGTATACGCGGGGTATGTCGGCAATTTCTCGTAGTTTGCCCTCCAGGTTTTCAAGGAGCTGGTCAAAGTCTACAATAAGAGTCAGGCTGCGTGAGAATTCAGTGAGTGCCTGGCGATAGGAATCATCCGGTTTTTTAAATAATTTTGACCATTTGAACATGCCGCCTCCGCTTAGGATTCGGGATTGCTGTGATAGTATCATTTGGAATATAATGTAAAATCCTGGTTACCGTAGAAATATAATTATATAGAGCCTGTGTTGCAAGGTCTGATCTTTAGATATGCAAGGTGTTTTATCGCCGGAGTAATAATGTTAAGTAAAGTATTTTTTTATAATTGTGCTTTTTTGTTGTTCGTCTTGTTCGTTGCTAAATTTTTGTTC
>JAGLOF010000181.1 GCA_023139105.1 bacterium | reverse complement strand
GCCCGGTTTAAATCAAGCTGAACATTCTTGCTATTATCAATAATTTTGACTCCTTCATCGTTCTGATGGTAAAGCAGGATCAAAAAATTAATCAATGTATTAATATAACACTTCATGTCTATCCGTACAAAATCCTGATTCTGATACATCATTTCATGCACAATTGACATAGATTGAATACGGCTTTGGCTTTCGTTAAGAATTTCAGAAATACATTCATCATTTATTTTTGCGGACTGCAATCTCAGTAGACTGGACATAATCTGAAGGTTGTTCTTCACCCTGTGGTGAATTTCCTTGAGCATAATCTCTTTCTCTTTCAGATTTTCCCTGATTTGCTCTTCTGCTTGCTTGCGCTCAGTAATTTCAAGTTTTAATTTTTCATTAATTTCTCTAAGTTCTTTTGTTCTATTTAAAACAACACTTTCCAGGCTCACTTTTTCTGCACGCAATTTATCTTCAGCATCTTTAATACGCAGCATCACATTTATTTGAGCTGAAAGTTCGTTCGGCTCTATGGGTTTCGTTAAAAAAGCATCTGCACCTGCATCCAATCCTCTGATCTTACTACTAATATCTGTTCTTATTGCTGTGAGCATGATTACGGGAATATGTTTTATCATTTCATCAGATTTTAGTTTTTGGCATACTTCATAGCCATCCATCCCTGGCATGATAATATCCAGCAAGATGGTATCCGGTAACTCCTTCTGAGCAATTTCTATTCCTGTAGCACCGGATTGGGCTGTAAGAACCTGACAGTTCGGCCGGTAGTTTATTAGCAATGCTTTAATTGCTACTAAATTGTCTTGCTGATCGTCGATTATTAAAATTTTTCCCATTTTCTGCTCCATTAATGATACTATCATTCAACATCATTACATTCAGAATTATGGTCGTTCTTTCCGGTAATAGCATGAGTAGAGTTCAGAATTTTCATTTAATCTCACCTCAAGCCTGGCGTTTCTTCGTATCTGAGAACTCAAATCTCATCTTCTCAACCACTTTTCTATCCTTTTCAACAGCAATTTTTGATCGATAGGTTTGGAGATATAATCATCAAAGCCTGCAGCCATTATAATATCTCTATCTGCTTTCATTGCTCTGGCTGTTACGGCGATAACCGGAATATTTTTCAACTCTTCGGAATTTTTAACAACATTTACAACTTCCATTCCATCCATTTTGGGAAGAGCAATATCAAGTAAAATCACATCCGGCAATTCTGTTCTGGCTATATTTAAACCCTGTTTGCCGTCATATGCCTCCAGCACATTATAATCATCTTTCAAAATTGCCTTGATCGTAGTCATATTATCAGGATTATCTTCTACAACAAGCACCCTGGGTAATCCCTCAATTTGCGTTGTCCTGTTACTCCTTATTTGCTTTACCGATTTAACAACTTTATCTTTTACTTTTTTTCTTTTTTCTTCTTCCTTGATATGAGGTTCGTTACCAAGCATCAGTTGTATTTTAAAAAGTAATTTTTCTTTACCAATATCACCTTTCTGAACCAATTGCTGGATATGATTAGCACTCAATCTGGAAAGATCTTCACGGGTCAGGTTTTTCGCTGTCAGGATTAAGACAGGAATTCTTCTGGTGGCTTCTGTATTTCTAATTTTTTCCAGAACTTCAAACCCATCAACCTCGGGCATCATCAAATCAAGAATAATTCCATCTGGAATAGTATGTTTGATATATTCCAATGCCTGCCTTCCGTCTCTGGTGACATCCAACTTATATCCTTCCCTCTCAAGAACCACTTTCATTTGAATGACAGTTGTTTCATTATCTTCTACAAGCAGGATACGGGTTTCTGATTTTATCTTTTCTGCTTTAGATGTTTTTCGTACTTTCTCCAGTCCGGCAAGAATAATCTTTTCTTCTGGCTCAGGTCTTAATGCTTGGAAAGTACTAATGCCGGGCAGATCGGCTACTCCATGCCATTTGATCGGAAGAGTTACTATGAAAATGGAACCTTCTTCAAATTTACTTTTAACCTGAATATCTCCACCGAGATTCCTTATCAACTTTTTCGCGATGGCAAGTCCAAGCCCGGTTCCTTCGTATAGGCGTGAAGATGTGCCGTCAACCTGCCTGAATTCCTCAAAAATATGGGGCAACTCATCTTCCGGAATTCCAATACCTGTATCTTTAATAGTCAGGCACACTTTTTCGGAATTGTATTTCACTAAAATATCCACACCACCTTTTTCTGTAAACTTCACAGAATTGCTGATAATATTCTGCAAAACCTGATGAAGTTTGGCATCATCCGTTTCAATCATTGGCAGATCATCTGCAATATCCATTTTGAAATACAAATCCTTTTCCCGAACAATCGGCTGAAGACTGTCTCCTATATTGTTCAGTATTGTTTTCAATGAGATAGTTTGAAGATAAAAATCCATTTTACCAGCTTCAATTTTAGAAAGATCTAGAATATCATTAATAAGAGATAGAAGTTGCTTTCCATTTCTTTCCACAATTTCCAGGTAATTATTTTCTTCTTCGCTTAACTTATCCTTTGCCTGCATTATAAGCACACGCGAAAGTGCCATTATGGAATTAAGCGGCGTGCGCAGTTCATGGCTCATATTAGATAAAAATTCACTTTTTAAACGGGTAGCTTCTTCAACCTGATTTCTCTGCATTTCCAATTCCAGATTTTGCCCCTTTAATTCTTCTGTCTGGTTTTGCAGCTCTTCGGATTGTCCCCTTAATTCTTCGGCTTGAGCTTCTAATTGCTGGTTGATCCGGGCCAAATCATCTGTGCGTTCCTGCACACGAATTTCGAGTTGGGCATATGACTCTTGCAACATTTTTTGGGCGTGCTCACGTTCAAAATCTTTCTTTTTAATGATATAAGAGCCCCTAATAATGGTAGCAAATCCAAATATCCAAATCAGAGCATAGGATAGCATATGTGTTGCCGCAGCTTTCTGCTTTTCAGTTATATATGCGGCTAAAGGCACAGACACACTGACACCGCCACGCACATCCCCAATAGCATAGCCCTGGTGAGCATGGCATTTCAGACAACCTTCCTGTACAATCAAAGGTCGCATCAAACGCAGGGATGATTTACCTTCAAACTTAGTGAATTCGCGTACTTCGACCTCTCCGGTTTCAAAAGATTCAAGTGCCTGATGCTCCCAATCATCAGGAGAATTTTCCGGCCGCAAAGGCAGCAAACTGGTGATATGCCCGGCCACCCCGTAGGTTGAGGCAAACTCCTCATTCATTTGACGCAGGGCATATGCCGGATTCATAAGCGTTAGCTTCATCCCGGATGGTTTTTCAATATCTCGTTCAGGGATGTGTGCTAAATACGGATTAGGAGGAGTACGCTCGTTTGTGGGTACGTAAAATCCACCATGGGTTGCAGCCCAAAATCGAAAAGCCTCATCCTTTTGAAAATGGGCCAGTGCTTCTCTAATCGCCAGATTATGCGTGGCCTGACCTAGCTTCGCAAGGTCACGGGCTAATAATCCCACAAGAATCAATGTCCAGGCTGCGACGACACACCAGGTATACTTCATCAATTTATTTCGGCGAGGTTCACTTTTATCTGGTTTTTCCTCTATATCTTCATATTTCATCATTCACCCCATTAACTAAACGAATCTGCAACCCACTTTCATCTTTTCTGATAAATTTTATAACTTTTATGTACCCGTCTAAAATCATTTTTATATTTTTCACTCGGGAACTCAGCTTCACCAAGAACAAGATATCCACCTGTATTCAATGAACGATACAGTTTATCAAATATCTTTTCCTGAAAATCCGGATTAAAATAAATAAGGACATTTCTGCACAGTGCCATATCAAAATTTCCAAAAATACTTTCAGGTGGTACGAAACTGTATTTGTCCAAAAGATCATAGATCGTAAAGTTTACCATATTTTTAATTGGTTCATCTATTCTGAATATGTCTTTATCTACCTTGAAACATCTATTCAAAATGCTGGATTTAACGTCTCTTAAGGCGTTTGTTTTATATTCACCCTTTTGCGCTTTATTAACAGCCTTTTTATCAATATCCGTAGCAAAGATGTTAACATACATAGCCACTTTTTCTGCTTCCAACAATTCAGCGACAATCAATGCCACAGAATATGGTTCTTCTCCCGAAGCACATCCCGCAGACCAGATACGAAGCGAATGATCTTTACACTCACTTTTCGCTGTAATAATTCCTGAAAGAATTTTCTCAACATGATTAAAAATATGGGGGTCTCTAAAAAAACTGCTAACATTAATGGTCAATATATCTATCAGATGGTCTAATTCCTGTTGATTCTTGAGAAGATATTGAAAATATTCTTCAAAATCTTCCGTCTCCGTTGGAAAGAATCGTTTTGAAATTCTGCGTTCGAGCATAGAGAGCCTGTTCCCGGTAAAATCATAACTTCTCTGATCGTGCAGGTAATTCAATATCTTGTTTATATTCTTTTCCATTTCTCATCCATGATAAAATGAGGTACAAACTATAAAAAAAACAGATCAATCCTCTCTTTCAATGCCTTCAGCTTTGGGCAAGAGCTATGACGGATCTAAATACGATTCATATTGTACAGGAGATAGTAATCCAAGGAAAAATTTGAGTAATTTTTTTGGCAGTAACTCTGATTCTTCAAGCCGAGACACTCGAAGATGAAGGACTTTCCGTAGAAGAATACTTTTGCTAAGTTCATCCATTTTTCACCTGTGAATTATGGATGTGGAATAATTACAATTATTTTGAGACAGGGGCAGGAGAGAGACACTCGGACGAAGTGCAAGTAATATATATATTATAATGATTTAAAATTTAAATGTCAAGTAAAATGGCAGTGATACTCATTCAGTATTAAGATCATAAGTCATCATTTTTTTTGGGTCTAAAATTTACATTATTTTAAATACGATTCAATTATAGGCTTTAAATCATATATTTCAACCGGTTTTTCAAGATATGCAACAGGATGTACTTTATGTGCTCTTATAAACAGGTTGCTTTTATTATAACCAGTCATTAGTATTATGGGAATATCCTTATAATCAATGATTTCCCTGGCAGCATCAATTCCATCCATTTTACCGGCTAAATTGATATCCATCAAAATAATATCAGGATTCTTTTCTCTAACTTCGATTATGGCCTCTTCACCGCTGCCAACAAAACTGCATACTTCATAACCTTCATCTTCAAGATCCATTTTCAAACATTGTGCGATCATCACTTCATCTTCAACAATCAAAATTTTGATTCTTCCTTCCATATCACACTCGTTTTTTATGCTGATCATCTTTGAATTTGATATGCCATTTTAACCCTTCTTCTGCTTTGTAATTTATTTCACCATTTAATTGGTATTCGACAAGAGAATACACTGTCTGAAGCCCCATTGTCTCTACTCTTGCAGGATCAAAATCAACCGGCAAACCAACCCCATCATCCGCTAAATGAATATGGATGGTTCCGTTTTCTTCTCTGTACAAACGGATATTTACTTCACCCTTTCTACTATCCGGGAAGGCATGTTTGTATACATTAACAATTAATTCATTCAAGACCAATCCCAGAGGTATTGCTGAATCAATCAATACAAAGACTTCTTTTAAATCAAGTTTCAGCGAAATTACTTCTGATTGGACACTGTAACTTTGCCTCAACAGTTTTAAAAGGCCCTCTACATATCCCCGCAAATTAATATTAGAAAGATCCTCAGCCTGATACAATTTTTGATGAACCAACGACATTGCCTTTATCTTATTATTTATTTCCTTGAAAGCGGTTTGAATAAATTCATTATCCGAACGCCTTGATTGCATTCTGAGCATCGAAGAGATAACCTGCATATTATTCTTGGTGCGGTGATATAATTCTTGAAGAAGCGTTGTCTTTTCTTTCAGATTTCTCTTTATCTGCTCTTCTGCCTGTTTATGTTTGATAGCAAGAGCAATTTCTGCCGAAATAAAAGTTAATATTTCAATATCTTTTTCAGTATAAAGATGCGGATCATCGTAGCTCTGAACCACGATAACACCAATTACTTTATTCTCAATTTTCAGGGGAACACCCAACCAAATTTCGGAAGGAGTTCCAATGTCTTCAACTTCTCCTTCTTTAATTAATTTGGTAAAAAGGTGTTCATCAACAAGAAGTGATTGTCCTGTTTTTATCACATACTTTGTAAGGGTTTTACCGGCAGGAAATGTTTCATAATCATCTTTTTCATCAACATCAAAAGGAAGAGAGATCATATCAGTTTTTTCATCGTATAAAGCAACATAGAAATTCGTTGTATCAATTACATTTCCTAAATACTCTCTTACCTTTAGGCAAAGTAATTGCATGCTATCTGCTGTATTAATAGCATTGGAAATATTAAATAATGTTTTTTGTATTTCCTCCGCCTGTTTTCGCTCGGTGATGTCTCTCATTATTCCTTGAAATCCAACAATTTTTCCGCTTTTATAAACTGGAACGGCATTGACCTCCATCGGGATAATTCGTCCTGATTTAAGCTTCTGGTTTATTTCAAAATTCTTGAGTGGCTTTCCGGCATATACCATATTTAGTGCCTTTATCGCCCTGGAAACATCTCCAAGTGGAGTGGTCTTTCTCAGATGCTTTCCTATCAACTCATCAGGCTGGTAGCCATACAGTTCCTCTACTCTGGGACTAATATACTCAATGCGGCCGGTTTTAGTCAATCGGAACACCAAATCGGCTGATGTCTCTACAAAGTTTCTGAACTTCTCTTCCGATTCCTGCAGCGCTTCCTCTGCCTTTTTACGGTCTGTGATGTCTCTGACAGTTGCTTGCAAAAAGCACTTATCCAGCAGATCAACCCTTGTTAATAAAACCGAGGCAGAAAAGAGCTCACCATCTCTCCTCTGATGTGTCCATTCAAAGAAGTTCGAACCTTTGTCCATGGCGATCTGAATCATCTCTTTTGCTTTATCACTAGAGGATCGACCATCAGGTTGTTCTTCCGGAGAAACGTTCCAGGGACCAAGTGATGTAAATTCATCTATATCTTTGACTTTGAACATTTCTAATATAGCGGAATTCCCTGAAGTAAATTTCCAGGTTGGAGGTTCGAGGGTCATTATTGCATCTTTTGATGATCCAAACAATTTTCGGTACAACTCTTCACTTTCACGAAGCGCTTCCTCCGCCCGTTTGTGATCTGTAATGTCACGAGCAATATAAAAAACACTGTTTTTGGTTTTTGGGGTTGCCTTGCCTTCAAACCAGGTTGTTTTATCATTTAAGATCAGAGGATATTCTATTGTAACAGTTTTGTTTTCATCCAGACACTGACGAATAAATCCGAGAAACTGATCAGCTTCGGGTTTCGGGAATACTTCATGAAGTGTCTTTCCAATGACATCTTCTGTAGGTTTGAACATAAGTTCCGATGATGTGGGTGCAATATTAATATATCTTCCATCATAATCCATTTCAAACACAATATCTGTCATCGCATTGAAAAGTGCTCGTAAATTATTTTCGCTTTCCTGCAGCGCCTCCTCCGCCCGCTTGCGGTCGGTGATGTTTCGAAAGACTCCGCGAGTGTTAACAGGCTCACCATTTTCAAAACGGCAGCTAACGCTGCCTTCTACCTGGATTTCCGCACCATCCCTTGCAATAAACACGGCATCTATCATATCAACCGCTTCCCCTGCCAAAAGCCGCTGAAACATATTCATACAATGAGCAATGGAATCAGGATGGATAATATCAGACATCGAGAGGTTGACGACCTCATCCGCGGTGTACCCAAGAACCTCAAGCCATTTGTGATTTACATAAATATACCGATTGTCAGGTGCGACAATCTGGATGAGGTCATTTGCATTATCCAAAAAGTCCCGTAACACTTCCTCGCTCTTGCGTAGCGCTTCCTCTGCCTGCTTGTGCTCTTTTTCAACCTCCATACCGTGAAGAGCAAAGGCTATATCTTCGGCAACTTCTTTAAGCAGCTTATGCTCTTCTATATCACTTATAAGTTCTATCGGAATAGAAACAGTCATTAATCCATAGATTTTCGCATCATATTCCAGTCGGATTACCATCCTGCCCATTTCCATATATTTTTTGGCTAACGGACAGTCTTTGCATTCGCTCGCAGGATTTTCAATTATAATTACACCAGATTTTTTTAAGGCCTTATTTACACATTCAATCGTTTTGCCACTTTTTAGTATTTTAATTATCGATAAAAAATCCTGATCTAAACCGGCTGCCGCTGCTGTAATAAATTCACCCGATTCATCCAACAGGGCAATCCAGGCATAATAATAACCTCTTGTTTCAATTAGATTTTCGCATGCGCCTTTTACCAGTCTATCACGATCTTTCTCTTTAACGATTAGCTGATTAACATTTCGGATGGCTTGAAGTACAAGGTTAAGATGGTCAATACGTCTTTCTGCCTGCTTACGTTCGGTGATGTCGCGTTCGATGGCGATCATGATCGGATCGTAGCCTGGAATCTGAATATTCTGGAAACTGACTTCTATAGGGAACCGGGAATCGTCCTTACGGATGTGAACCGACTCGATAAGTGTAGGTTTCTCGATCATGGAGTGTCTGCCCAATACGCGCAATTCATCACGCGTCAATTTGGCATCGATTTCGAAGATCAATTTGCCGATCATCTCCTCGCGCGTGTACCCGTGCATTCTGCCCATGGCTTCGTTGCAGTCTTTGACGAAGGGATCGCCTTCGGGCGTGAAAGCGACTTCAACGATGCTGTCTTTCGCCTGACCGATAATGTTGCTGAGCCGGATCTCGCTCTCCAACAGTTTCTTTTCCGACTGCTTGCGCTCGGTGATGTCCAAGATAGATGAAATAAATCCATCGTACTCATCATTTTCATCGAATACCGGAACGCAACTGAAGTGAGTTTCTATCCCGCTGCCATCCTTTCGGGTCATCGTATTTTCTCCGACAATGGGCTTGCCAGATAACAATAACACTACATTGGCATCACTGATAACCTTGGCCTCGCCGGGCGGATAAAGCGTATCCAGCGACATCCCGTCCAATTCCGTAAGGCTATAACCAGACAACTTGGCGACTGCCATATTGGCAAATCTTATAAATCCTTTAGCGTCAACCTTAGACATTCCCTGCAGAGAGGCTTCCATGATTATACGGTACTGCAGCTCACTTTTCTGTAAGGAATCAGCAGGTTTTTTGTGCTTTATCTCAGATTTTTCTAACTGGGTAATTTTCGCTTTTAAAAGTTCGACTTCCTGTAGGAGCTTCTCTCTGGTTATATCGGCACTTTTCATTCTTATACCCCAAACCTAATTCTTTTTTACAGACCAGGTTGCATCCTGCTTTATCAGCAGATTCAAGATTTTCTACTCTTTTGTAATACGAAACCTGTAACACGAAATGTATTTTTTTCTGTAGACATTGCAACTACAAGTTACTTAATAATACATCTAACTCTAAGAATCATTTTTGTGTGGGGGACAATATACTCTGTCCAGGAGAAGCGTAACTGTCTTTTTCAGAGAAATACTATACTCATTGAACAGTATGGGTAGTAAAGTTATATTAATGGTTCAAAATTTAAAAGTCAAGCATTATGATGATATATCTGGTTAAATGATAATAAAAAGCCATTAAATAAAAAAAAGGGCAGGATCATCGCCCTGCCCAAAAAAAATTTACACCAATGGAAGTATTTAGAAGCCACCACGCATACCATGCCCACCTTGGCCACCATGCCCACCACGGCCACCATGCATTCCGCGACCACCGCGCATTCCATGACCACCATGACCGCGATGACCACTACGGCCACCGCGCATTCCGCGACCACCCATGCTCCGGCTGTCAAGCAGCACGCGCTGATCTTCAGTAAGTATGCTGCGGAATTTTTGACGTTGAGCCTCATGTTTCTTTGCTATCTCAATACGAATGGCACCGATCTCTTCGATCAACTTATTGATGCCCTTGCTATCTACTTTGTCAGCCGTACGCAGAGAGCGCAGTTTCAGATGTTTTTCATCCATTTGTTCACGATACGGCTTCATGGTCTTCAACTGTTCCGTGCGCATGGCCTTTGCCTGTTCCTGCTGGGCTTCTGTCAGGTCCAGCATGCAATGCATACTGCGTCCATCGCCAAATCCTTGACCGCCCCCCCGGCCATGCATACGGTTACCGTGGCCTGTGCCGCGTCCGCCCTGCGCCAGTGCCGAGCCGACCAGTGCCAGCCCCAATACTGTAATCATCAATGTACGTTTCATGATGTTGCTCCTTTCAATATAAGAAAAATTAAATATGATTTTGACATTCATTCAATTAATGGGAATTGCTATTTCCCAACCGATGGTCTTTCACCGGGACGTCCTGGTTTAAATTCCTCTCTGCCTCGACGACCGAAAGGCATCTCGCCTTTGCCCCGCCGCCCACGCCATGCGCCACTTGGCGGATGCGGCAGTATTTCATTGATCAATAATTTCAATTTTTTGCGTTGTTCGGGTGTACAGATATCACTTAAGAGTTGAAAATGCTGCGCATTCTTCAATTCTCTTTCTATATGAAAAGTACCGATTACATCTGCCAGCTCCTTCACACGAAGAGTATCCGGAGGGTCAGAATACATGGCATCCATAAGGCCTCTTCGCAGTTCCATCATCTCTTGTCCGGCCGCTCTGAATCCCTTAAAATGCTGGTGACGCATGGCTCTGAATTCTTCAACTTGTTCATCACCTAGGTGGAGTTCTTCCTTTAGTAATCTCATGACCATCAGTTCTTTGCCCCGTCCGGCATCCCTTGGCCTGAAGCTATGTTTCGAATGTTGAATACGTATCATCCAGAGTGAAGACAAAGTAATAACATTTGCAATAATTAATGCACCAATAATCCAGTTGGATAATTTCTGTTTTTTAAACCAATCCATGATCTACTCCCCCAGGCTTTCATACAGCCAGTCACCAATGTCCGATACCAGGGCATAATCCTCTGCCAGGGCATTCAAACCTTGCTCCCGTGCACTATTTGTTGAACCGGATACCAGCCACAAAGCCGCAGTAATAATATTTACACCTACCAATGCCGCCAAGACCATGGGACGCCAACGCTGCCAGAGAGAAGGCACCAGAAAATGATGGGCGGCCTCTTCTTCCCTGATTCTGGCCTGCAGCCGCGTAAAAAAGAAAGCATCGGCTTTAAGCGGTGCATCTTCCCCAAGAAGCTCCATTGTGCGCTCGACCTCATTTTCTACGTGTTTTTTGCGTAACATTATATGCTCTCCTCATTTCCTATTAATTTGGACGTCAACCCGATGTAAAACCATGCGGTCTAATCCAATATTTCTTCATACGATTGTGTTAAATGGCGCTTCAGCCCCTTCTTGCCCCGAAAGATAAGCGATTCCACACTGGATAATGAAGTGCCCATTATATCGGCTGTCTCCTGATAGGTAAATCCTTCAATCTGACAAAGAGTCAGAGCTATGTGCTGATTCTCCGGAAGCTTGTCCATTGCCTTATTCAAAAACATTTTCCTCTCGCTCTCCTCAAGGAGTTTGTCAGGTCGGAGATTCAAGGGGCTTTCAGGTTCAATAAAGGAATCATCAAACCCTATAAGCTGCCTGACAGAACCCATCCGTTTCTTTCGTTTCTTCCGACGAATAGCATCAAGAGATTTAGTCACTGCCACTCTGTGTATCCATGTGGAGAGCTGCGCATCACCTCTGAAACCATCCAGAGAACGATACACCTCCATAAAAACCTCCTGGGCAGTATCCTCCGCGTCTTCACGGCTCCTTAAAAATTTAAAACAGATATTCAAAACCCTGTCTTGATGTGCTTCCACGACTGTTTTAAAATCCAACGGAGAGTGATCACTCACAATATGTGCCTCATCATAAAATACCTGCGCATCATTCATAAAGATTAGACGCGGACATGACTGAAAACTTGTGCTGCATTTAAGGAATATCCGGAATAAAGTATTCAAAAAAGGTTTCAAGCTCGAAAAGATATTAAAAATGTATAAGACAAAGCGTCACCGTATTACATCAAAGTTCATTCATCATTTGAATATTACGCACCATTTTTTTGATTTCACCTTTCTCCATGTCTGCAATATTCTGAAAAACATCTCTCACCTCATCTATTTCAGCCTCCATTGCCAACGTCGTAAACTGATCAGCAATACATCTATACAGCTGTACAGTCACATCAACAATGTCTTCTATCCCGACCTCCATTGTCTCCATATATTCATGAAGTTTTTTAAATTTTGCATCACATACACTGAATTTAAACCATGTATCATCAAATGTCTTATCAGCAAATTCCTCAAATTCTTTCAAGCCTGCCTGCAAATAGACCTCACGTTTGACCAGATAGTCAGAGATCATCTTCAAACGAGTATCCTCAGAACGTGCGGATAGTGATGTAAAATGGTTCTCAATCATCTTATGCATCTCCACAGCATGACGAATTATATCTTTGGCTTGTTCGAATCGCATGACGGCCTCCCCCATACAATTTAAGTTTAACGGAATGCCCTACCCAGATTACGGATCGGCAAAAATTGAAGTACAGTACAGCAGGAATCTACTTACAGTTTATATTTTATCAACACAAAATGCACACCAGGAAAAAAGGGGCTGTCCCAAAAATCATTTTCAAGTCATTGCGAGCGTTTTATGCGAAGCAATCCCCTAAAGTTCGAGGGTAAGTTAGGAAATTGCCATGTCGCTTCGCTCCTCGCAATTGACAATAGGCTAACTTTTGGGACAACCCCTTTATATAGATTCAACTCTTGAACAAAGCATTAAATAAGAATTTAAATGTCCCGTGGGTCTGCGCCCGATGTTGGGTACGGAATCCGATGAGAACTACTTCACCTTCGCCATAGCGGGCAATCACTAAAGCCGATTTACGTGCTATTTTATCTTCACCAATCAGCCAGCCGCTTTTTAAAACATCCTCCTCAACATACCGAACAAGTGTTTTGTACAGATGGTTTTCTCTACCGGGAATAATTTCAAAAACAGGACTGCCTGTATTGAGTATCAGACCTTTCTCAGGCATGCCCCAGGCCAGAGGGTGAGTGTTATCAAAATGAGCATGTAATGTGGAGCCTGAACAAAAGAATATATTAGATTGAAGATCCTCCACTACATTTGTGACTTTAAGGTCGAATGTTTCAGCAGCAAATTTCCAGGACCGGTCAAGAGTGACAAGTGTACCGCCGTTCTTCACAAACTCCTTTAATGCCTCTTTACCTTCTTTACCGATACCGCTTTTGTATTTCTCCGGAATATCGGTTGAGATCCAACGCCTGTACCGCTCTGGGATCTCACCGGTAATCATGCCCGGAGAGTCGCTGGGGAGAATTATGACATCAAATTTCTTATGCAGATTACCCTTTTTAATCACAGCATCTCTAAGAGTCGTATAAGCAAAGGCATTTTGATCCAGCAGGAACCTGGTCCAGCCTTCGTCCATGTTTCCGCCCCAATATCTGCGGTACATACCGGTACGCTGCCGTTTCACTGGTCTCACATTTTGGGGATATACATTAATTTTTTGAAAATCCACACCAGTTTGCGCGGCAATTTCCAATAATTGTTTTACATCACTATTTTGAAGCAAGAAATCACCTTGACGAAATCCTTCGTCCGCTTCGGTTATACGGTCCACTTTTATTTTTTTATTAAGAAGAAGATTGACCGCTGTATAACTGTTATTCAATCGTCCGTCCAGAAGATAAAACCTTGCATTTTCCGCAACGTTGCCTTTTGTTAACACAGGACCGGCAAGCACCCGGGATGCAGGAAGATTGTCAATTTTGACCGCTTCTGTTTTTACACCCATAAACTCATTCATAGTGTGAGTAGACAGATCATACGGCCGCAGCACTGATCCGTCTTTGTTATGCGTCCAGTCATTATCCGCATAACGAGTCTCCATGAGAAGATTGCGAATCAATCCCATTTTGGGCTGAGCCAATGTTATCAAATAGGCACCTTTTTTATACACCCTATCATCTACGATAAAATCCGATTTAGTCAACCTGATCTCGATACCTGATTTAAGTAAAGTGTTAATCATTTTAATCGTCGTCAATTTGTCATGTTGATTGGCCGGAATAATGACTGTATTCACATTGCCGGATTTACCACGTTCAATTTGCCGCACGGCTTTTTGATACGCATTGCGCAGTATAGTCTCCCGGTTTCTGGCCGCATGATCCAACAGAGCCATAGACGCAATTTCTTTCTGGCGGACAATGTCTCCCAAACGCCACCAACCGCCTTTCCAGGGATTTGGAAAGGTGGATTGGGCCTTATATTCCGGAAAGGCTCTACTGCCGCCTTTGAGTTGTTCAGGATGGATGTAGAGCGGTGAAGCCAGATTTGCGCTGGCCGACTCAGTCAGCATGCCAGCGATATTGTGAAACGGTGTAATCCAGTGCCAGCCGAAATGGCCCCATCCGGAAAACACGGCAGAATTAATGACACCTTTGATGCCCTCTTCTTCAAGTTTGTAAGCGATATGCGATCCATACCAGCTGATCTCCCGCCAGATCAGCGGATCAGCAAAGGGCCGTATAGGCTCACAATAGGGCGGCACATAAAAACGGGCTCCGTAACTGCCCATTTGGTGATGATCGATAAAGGCTTGCGCCGGCCAATCCACATACATAATTTCAGCAGCGTATTGTGATTCAATCATATTGAGAAAGTCACCATCGCGGTTAGTATCATGGCCAATGTATTTATGATAGAGCCATGGCATACTGATTCCATCGTATCTGGTTCCTACATTTTTAGTGTACCAGTCATGAATCATAATATCGCCATCCGGATTGAAGCAGGGAATCATAAAAAAGAGTACATTATCGAGAATACGTTTTGTCTCTTCATCATTCCCCGATAAAAGGGCATGGGTGATGTTGGGGGTGGATTGCGTTCCGCCCACCTCGCTTGAGTGTAGACCATACGACTGACAGATTACGGCCTTGCCGGTCCGGATATATTTCTCAATGATGTTTTTATCTATTCCCCGGGGATCACTTAATCCTTTATTGCTTTTTTGGAGTTGATCCAGATTAGCCAGGTTTTCCGGTGACGAGATGAGAAGAACTAGAAAGGGATTGCCCATGGTGCTCGGCCCCATGTGCATCACTTTAATCCTGTCGCTTTCTGTCTCAAGCTTTTCAAAATATTTTACGTTTTGGTCCCATCGAACCATTTTTTTATCTGTGCCTGGTTTGAAACCGAAAAAATCTTCAGGGGATGTAATTTGAGCATGAACTGTGCCGATACTGACAGCGACAAGCATTACAATGACTATGGATAGGGCAAAATTACGACAACGCATGTTGACCTCCGGGGAATGTGAGTTTTAGGGGTAAGCTGTAATACATTAAGATACGCAATGGGCGGAGTAGTTGCAAGAAAGGGTTGAACCTACTATAGAAAGGATGTTAAAAAATGCCCGGGGCCAAAAAAAATTGACACCCGGGATTTTTCAACAGTCTCCGGGGATTTTGAATCCTCAGATTGTATTTATCTCAATACCGCTAATTATCACCTGCTCCACTCTGGCATCAACCGAAAACGGATAGTCGCTGAGAATCAAAATATCGGCCTGCTTCCCAACATCCAGTGATCCGATCTCATCCTGAACACCAAAAATTTCCGAAGCATTTAATGTCAGTGCCTTGAGAGCAGCATCAACTGGCAGACCGTACTGTACTGCCAGACGGGCCTGATCAAAGAGTGAAGCAGCCTGGCTGATTGACCCGGTCTGAAATGCAAATTTCACTCCGGCGTTAAAAAGTTTGACTGCCGTTGCAGCTGTCTGGTTTCTTGATTCAATGTTTAATGGATTTACCGTGAACGGCCCCAGAACCACAGGCACATGTTTTTCAGCCAGTAAATCAGCGGTCCTGGCTGCCTCTGCACAGTGCCCCAGAATAAGTTTGATCCCGAATTCATCGGCAATACGCAGTGCGGTTAAAATATCATCCATACGGTTAAGGCTGATCATCAATGGCCGTGACCCTTTCAATACAGGACGCAGGGCCTCTTTCTTAAAATCCCGTACCGGTGCCTTGGGCTTGACTTTTTTATCTGATACGAGGTGATCTTCATAGGCTGTCCATTCGGCTTCATAGGCCTGAACATCAATAAAAGTCTGCCGCAGTAAAGCTGCCACGCCCATCCGTGTCATGGGTTGTTGCTTTTTGGAGCCAAAGCGATGAATTGGCCCCAGCCCCATGCACCCGTTGACTGCTGCAGGAAATTTCATAGTCATCGCCTCAGGCGTGGTGCCGCTTAAACGGATTACGGCACTCTGCCCGGAAAGCAGATTACCGTCAGCCGGTGCGCACAGAGCCGCAGTCACACCGGATCTTCGGGCCGCTGCCAGAAAACTGTTCTCAGGATTCAGCGCATCAATAACACGCAGATGTGGAGAGACAGCACCGGAAACTTCATCATCATCGCTGCCGAATGCGGGCAGATCCGCAATGCCCAAGTTAGTAAAACCGTCAATGAGGCCGGGCATCAATGTCTTGCCTGTGCAATCAATGATCCGTGCCCCCTCTGGAACAGGCACATCAGCTCCGATGGCAGAAATTCTGCCGTTTTCAATAATGATCACGCCAGTCTCTATTTCAGGACTGGAGATCGGTATAATCCGTGCTCCTGTCAGCGCCACTGTCTGAGCCTGCACTGAAACGAACATAAGACAGATCATGAAGAGAATAATCGATTTAAATATTTTCATCATGCCCCCCTATTTGCGGCTGGAGATCAGATGAACTCCATCCTGACGACGATACCGCAGGCAGCCGTCAATGAATACCGCCTCCGGCACGGATGTTGTGGAAAACGGATGGCCGCGAAGAATCAGCACATCAGCATCTTTGCCTGCCTTGAGACTGCCCACAGTTTCATCCACTTCGATGATGCGGGCGGCATCAATAGTGATTGCTCGTAGAGCGGCATCAGGATGCATACCATTTTTAACTGCAAAAGCAGCAATTTCCAGCAGGTCACCACCGGGCTCCCCGGCTTTGGGTGAGAACCATCCTGTCTGTAATGCTGCACGGAAGGCAACCGGAATGCCAGCCGCACTCAATAATGCAGGCTGATTCCGCTTAAAGCCATGATCCTCCACACCGCCGGCACCGCGCAACAGATCTTCCAGAATCACGGGAATGTTCCGTTTTTTAATCTCGTCGATGACTTTATAGGCGTCCGTTGCCCCATCCAGGATGATGCGGATATTGAATTCATCGGCAATTCGCATAGCAGTCAGAATATCATCCAGCCGTTCTGCATGCACCATGAGCGGCGTTTCCCGCCTGAGTACTGGCAACAATGCGTCACTATCCCAATCCTTATCAGGAGCCTTTGCTTTTTTATCCTTATCCGCATCTTTAAGCTTCTTCTGATAGTCCTGAGCTTTGATCAAAGTCTCCCGCATGAGCGCAGCAATCCCCATACGGGTTGTTGGCATGGCCTTTTCCCGTTTGGCGGCCTTGCCCAAACCGGCCATTACAACCGCCTTCTCTTTGACAATCATCTTATCTACAATAATACCGTGAGTCTTCAGTACAGCACCCTGACCGCCAATGACATTACGATTGCCCGGCGTCACAAGAGTGGTTGTGACGCCCAAAGACCGGCAATAATTAAAAGAAGGCATGGTGGGTTCAATGGCGTGCTTAACATTCATGGCCGGCGTTATGGAAGCAGAGGTCTCATCTGTATGTGCCTGCCGCCGCCAGTTTGTACCAATGCCTACAAAGGAGCGTGGAGAGATCAGCCCCGGCATCACTGTAAATCCATCAGCATCAATTATCTTATAACCACCGGGAATGGACAGATTTGCACCTACTTTGTGTATGAGGCCATTCTTGATAAGCACGACGCCGTTCTCTACTGGCGCGCCTTCCATGGTATACACAGTTCCGCCGCGTATTGCAATTTTCTCAGCTTTATCCAATCCATCAGGCAGAGCCAGTATCTTGCCATGGTCGGCATGATAGGGCGTAATGAGTGTTGGCAGATTGCTATCGACAAATTCTACCTTGCCGTCAATAATAACCCGGGCAACTTCTGAAAGCATGTCAAACGGTTCTCCGGTCAGTAAGACCAGATCAGCATCTTTACCTTTTTCGATAGAACCAATACGGTCGGCCAGATCCACTGCTTCAGCAGCCGTTAATGTGATTGCACGGAGTGCATCAGCCGGCTTCATGCCATAGCGCACACAGAGCATGGCCAGATGACGCAGATTCTGCTGGGCACCGCCCAGGGCATCGGTCTGAAGTGAGACCTTGAAACCGCGATCAGCCAGAATAGCCGGATTATTACGGAAGGTCAGGGGATCATCATACCAGCCAAAAAACATGGGAGGACCAATGTTAAAATGCACATCTTTGGCATATTCCAATTCATCTACAAGCAGGTGTGCCCAGTAAGCATGTCCCAGGCTGAGGCGCAAATTGAACTGCCGCGCCAGGCGGATGCAGGAGACAATCTCCGAGGCTGTGGCGCAATGGATATGAACCGGTATCTCGCCTGTGAGTGCCATCACCAGGGATTCTTTTCCCAGATCTCGTTTTGGCACCTTGGCGGATTTGTCTTTCTTCTGCTTCTTTTTATAGGTCTCCCACTCAGACTGGTATTTCTGTGCATCTGTAAAAGCTTTCTCAGCCAGATGATAAACCGACATCAATGTACTGGGTGCCTGCTTCCGTTCCTTGTAGACACCCACGGGATTTCCTTCAATGGCCATCTTAAGATCACAAATCTCTTTCAGTACCATTTCATTGGGAGAGGCCGCCTTCAACTTTACAGCGACACTGGTCCCGCCAATAATATTACCGCTGCCAGGCCGGGAAACCACAGTGGTGACGCCACCCATGCGCCCTGCTTCAATAGCGGGATCTTCCCAGTTAAATGAATCAAGGGCGCGGACCTGCGGCGTGCAGGGATTGGTCATCTCATTACCATCTTCATTTTCCTTCACCAGCGGAAGAGAATAAACGCCTACGTGGGAATGCATATCCACCAGGCCGGGAATGACCACCTCGGCTTCAATTATCTCTGCTTCCGGCGGGATATTCATGTTCTTTCTCACATCAACAATACGGCCATCACGTATCAGTATTATACCATTTTCAATGATGCCTGCACCGGACACAATATAAATCTTTTTGGCCTTGATATAGGTATCGGTTGCGGCAATCAATGACGATACCAGCAATAAAAATACAACAGGTATAAACGGGACGAAGCGTTTCATGGGCAAGACCTCCAATTCAGTTTGGCATTTCTATTATATAGATAACAGTAAACACTTAAAATGCACTAATACAAAGGTAATAGGATTCATCATATGATTCAAGATGTTTATTTAAACAAGGACATTGATAATTTAACAGAATCGCCAATGGCCGTCACTTATCGATAAATACCGCCGTTCAGCACACGATTTCTATATATTTATTGAAAATTTAGCGACCGAACACAAATACATATTATCTTATAATATAAAAAATGCTTGCTCAATAATACAGATCGGATAAATACTATGAAATTACAGATCTATCCCCTGAAGCATATATGTTTAATCAGCCTGTATATCACTTGCTGTCTCATGAGCCCTTTATTTGCACAATCAAAAAAAATTATATGTGAAAAAGAAAATACAGATCAGCGGGCCCAGATCATCAGATTAATTAATCAAGACCAGTTTGCTGTTGCTGAATCAATGATACAATTACTAAATACACAAAAACCACATGCATGGAATCATCTGCATCTGGGAAGGATCTATGCTGCTCAAAAAAATTGGAGCAAAGCGGAACTGCACTTTAAGGCTGCTAAAGGAATGAAGCCAGGATATGCTGAAGCATATTTTGAATTAGGCAAACTATATATGGATGGTCCATATCTAATGAAAGAGGCCTATATGGAATTCCATTGGGGATTGAAACATAACAAAGACTGGCTGGACGGTTACTATTACAAATCAAGTATAACTTCAAGTTTAAAAAATTATGTCACAGGAATATCCGAACTTAAGCCAATGATATTAAAAAACCCAAACCATAGAAATGGCTATCAGATATATGTAAAAACAGGTTTAGCTTTCCACGCCTATAATACATTATGTGATTTCCTGCCTGAAGTCATCCGGTCTTTTCCAAATTCAAATCAATATAAACTGGATTACATAAACGCTCTGTATATGAACGGCAACTCAAAATCAGCTAATGAATATCTAAACTTATACAGAACTGCACTGATACAGACAAAACCTGCCCAGTGGCATCTTCAGAAAGCAAAAGTATCATTGGCACTTAATAAAGACCACGTGGCATGGGAAAGTTATAATACAGGATTGAAGCATATCAAAAACAGTAAAGAGGCCGATCTTTATTTTAAAGATATGCAGTTTATTATAACGGATCAGGAGTGGAACAATTACATGCACGCTGACATTGCAGGAAAAATCAACACCCTTCATATTGCCTGGAAAAGCCGGGATCCTACATTAACTACTACCTTTAATGAACGTTTTACAGAGCATTACAAACGTCTCCGATATGCATTTAAGAATTTCAGGCGCTGGGGAGACATGCAGCCGACAGAGAATATACTGGCAGATTTTATGCCCACAAAGTTTAATGACAGTCTTTTGCTACAGAACTTAGGCCAGTCAAAAGGCATAACAAATCAAATGCATATTAATGATGCAGGCATAATTTATATACGGCATGGCAGCCCCGACAAAACTTATACACGGGTTGGCGATATTTATAGAATGAATATGTCATGGCAGTATGCAGCAAACCATGGACGCCCCGATATGTCATTTCATTTTTTTATTCCCACAAGAGAGGCAGTACTGATAAATACGCAATTCAAATATAATAAAACATTTACACCCATGGATTTCACCGCAACACTTAAACCCCAAAAAACTCTTTTAGGTTGGATAATTAGACTGGCTCCTAAATACGGTGGATCTGCCGGAGACTGGATTAATGCCGTGAGCCCTCAGGATGTAATTCGGTCAATAAAAACCGCATCATCAACAGAAACAACAAATTTTGCACCTGATATCCCATTAAATTTCAATTGGGATCTATATCTCTTTCAGAATCCTGACCTATCAGGTCAATTATTGTTCTGCTATGAATTACCAAAAGACATTTCACCGGGGAATCTTCCTGCCGGATCATCATTAGACCAAAAATTGGTAATATTTAATAATGTCTGGAGTATTGTAGATACTGCGGAGCACCATGATAATACAGAGACAATAGGTTCAAATTTACTTAGAAAACTAATAGTTTCAGTTCCATCAGGACATCATTTTGCCGGCTTCTGCATAAAAAATAAAGCTAATGGCGGAGAAGGTCATGTAAAATTCCAGATAGAATCAAAGTTCAGCAGTCTGCTGGATATCAGCAGTATTGTTATGGCCAATCTGGATTCCAATATGAAAGCTTTAAAAGAGACAGATCAACATCATTCTCTTGCGGATATTATTGTACCCAATCTAAAGCAGCAATTTAAACAAGGTGAAAGCATTGTACTATATTTTGAAATCTATCGGCTTATAAGAGATTCTGAAGGAAAGACAAATGCTACAATCACCTTCAGCATTGAACAATCCAGGACAAAAAAGGGATTATTCTCAAAAGTGCTAAATAAAAAAGATGAATTAATAAAAGTCTCTGTTGATCATCAAATACAAAGCGGACAGGAGAATGAATATATACTACAATCAATAATGTTGCCCAAATATGAGCCCGGGTTCTATCAGTTAAATATTATGGTTCAAGATCATAACTCATTACTAAGGACACAAAAGAAAACACAATTTACTATTACAGACGAAAAACAAGATCAAATTGCTTTGTAATTAATGCTCAGTTTGAAGACATGTAAAATCTCACCAAAATACTGTAAAAAATAAATCTTAGAAAACTTTAAATATTTTCTCCGATTAATTCGTATTATAGTGTAAATACTTTAAAGTAGAAACTGACAAATATTCTCTTCCAATACAACAAGGATACCAATATATATGTATTTTTCTAGCCAGCTTCGTAATTATCTGTTGCTGTTCATCCTGTGGTTCAACTGTACAACCTTCTTCTCTTTATTTGCGCAGTCAGCAACACCAAAAACTACAGACATCCTATCTTCACACCAAAGCAGGATATTAACACTGATTGAACAATCTCAGTTTAGCGATGCTAAGGCCATGTTGCATACCAGGAACAAGATAGAGCCTCATGCCTGGAATCATCTGCAATTAGGAAAAATTTATGCTACCCGGGAAAAATGGAGTGAAGCAGAATTCCATCTTAAAAAAGCAAAAACAATGCAGTCAGGATACGCTGAAGCATATTTTGAACTGGGCAAGGTCTACATGCAAGGCCCCTATCTATTGGAAGACGCATACATGGAGTTTCACTGGGGATTGACACACAACAAAGATTGGCTGGATGCATATTATCACAAAGCTCGTATTAGAATGATAGAACGTTTCAGAGCATCCGGACTGGTAGAACTTGAACCGCTGTTATTGAAAAAACCATCCCACCGCAATGCCTATACACTATATTCACGAATTGCTTTTGCCTTTCATGAACATAAAAAACTCAATGACTTCCTTCCTGCTCTTATTGCCTCATTTCCGGATTCAATCAGATTTAAAATAGACTTGATAAATTCTCTCTATTTAGATGGCGATTATAATGATGCATTAAATCTGTTAACAGCCGAAAGGGGAAATATTATAAATACTATGCCAGCATTATGGTATCTCAACTATGCCAGAGTTCAAGCTGCTCTAAAAAATGACAGATTGGCATGGAAAACATATCAACTGGGCATTAAATCCATTAAAAACCTTCATGAGGCAGATGAATACTTCAAAGATGCCCTATATATAGTTACCGAGGATGAATACAACAATTACCTGGACATGTCTCTTGAATCACGCAAAGAGTTCTTTCACATTTTATGGAAAAGCCGCGACCTCACTCTTGTAAGTGATTTCAATGAGAGATTCATTGAACACTATAAAAGACTCAGGTATACTTTTAAATTTAACAGACGCTGGCCATTAAGGCAGATGATAGACTACTTTCTAACAGATTTCAAGGATCCACTTTTTCAAGATCATCTCATGATTAAAAAATATGGGAAAAGTACGGCAATCAACCGGCAGCAGTTAGTCGATGATATGGGCTGTATCTATATCAGACATGGTGAACCCGATAAGTTTTATACCAGTGTATCACCTGATATGCTTTCTCATTTATCCTGGTTTTACAATGCCAGTACAGATCGTCCAATGATGATCTTTCATTTCGACAAAATAGGCCGTACAGCGGGGATCATTAAAAAGGATTTGGGGTGGGTGTTGAAACCTCAGCCTGTGTATCCTACAGACTGGGTCAAAGATTTTACTGCCAAAGATATTTACGCTTCGGTCGCCCTTGCCACAGTCACTACAACAACAAACTTTGAACCGGATATCCAGCTGGAGTATATCTGTGACCATTATCTTTTTCAAGGCCCGGATTCATCAACCAATCTTCTTTTCTGTTATGATCTGCCGGAAAAAATCATAGACACCGGATTGCCACAAGGAGCAGTTCTGACACAACAATTGGCTATTTTTGATGGCTCATGGAAGAAAGTTGGCAGTATCAATCAGAATGATTACAGCGGAACAATCTCTGAAAATCCAATTAGACGACTGCATGTCGAAATACCATCAGGTGATTTTTTTGGAGGCTTCAGTATGGTCAATAGTGCAAATGGAGGTAAAGGCCATACCAAGTTCAATATTAAATCAAAGTTCAGCGTACTACTGGACATAAGCAGTATAATAATGGCCGATATGGACTCCAATATACATGCTTTTGAAGAGGCTGATCAACGTCACTCATTGGCAGACATTATCATACCAAACCTCAAACGGCAATTCAGGCAAGACGATAGCATAGTACTGTATTTTGAGATTTATCACCTCACACGGGATCCGGAGGGCCGGACAGATGCAACAATCACTCTCAGTATAAAACAAATCGGAACGAAGAGAGGATTACTTTCAAGAATAGCAAATCGCAAAAAAGAATGGATGAAAGTTTCTGTTGATCATCAAACTCAGAGTGGCCAGAAGAATGAGTATATCCTGCAATCGCTGGTCTTACCAAAATATGAGCCGGGCCAATATCAACTGGATGTCATAGTTGTAGACCATAATTCCATCCTTAGCACAAAAAAGACGGTTGATTTCACTATTAAAAAAAAGGTCTATATTTAAATTTTACAGTGATGTATAGTCAGAATTGAATGGGTTGATCATTAGTGTATAGTAACTTGAATCAAAAATCCAATCCCATTTTTCTCAGCAATTCTTTAAATCTGGGTTCGGAGCGGATCCCATCAAAAAGAAAATCTATTTTAATTCGATGCATCTGCACGTCATGATTCTCATACCCTCTCTCTAAAAAATCCAGTGCCTGCTCTGTTTTACCGAGGGCAACGCACAAAGCAGCAATACTGTAAAAAGGAGTAAACTCATTTTCCTGTAATTTACAATATTTTTCAAGCACTCGAGAAGCTTCTTCTTTTCTTTCCAAATGGGTATAAATAATACCACGTAGTGGCTCAATGAGTCCCTGAGGATAATTATTTTCTTTATCTGTTGCAGCAAGCGCTTCCCTATAATTACCTTTTGCCAAATACGCTTTTGAGAGGAGAATATAGGCTGCCGGTGCTTGACTATCCAATTTAAGCGTTCGATGTGCTATTTCTATGGCTGTCTCGGGTTGTCCGGCAGCCAAGTACACAAAACCCAGGTTTCTGTTGAATGCCCAGTTCAGTGGGTCCAAACGAAGTGCTTTATTCATTAAATGAATCGATTCTTCTAATTTTCCTTGAGTACCCAAAGCTGCAGATAGATGGAAATAACCCCAGGGATAACTGGGATTCAGTTCAACCATCTTTTCTGCAGCTTGCTTTGCACCGTCCCAATCCCAATCAAAGTAGGCAGTAATGAGTGAGAGCGCCTCATATGCTTCCGGAAGCTGGTCATCCAGTGCCAGGGCTTTTTCGAATGCATTTTTTCCTGCTGCATATACCTCCGAAGATTTGACCGATGTGTAAAAAGGAAGCAGGAAATAGGCATAGGCTATACCCGCATAGGCCAGAGCATAATCCGGATCAATCTCAATTGCTCGTTTGAAGTATTCGATGCTTTCATGAATACTGCCTTCTCTAAGATTGCGACGCAGGTGTAATCCTTTCAGATAAAGATCGTAAGCCTTAAAATTATCGGTATACCGCTTTTCGAGTCTTTTCTGTTCATCGTTGCCAACCGATATTTTCAGAGCAGTTTGAATTTCCTGCGAGACTTTTTCCTGGAGATCAAAGACATTATCCAGAGTCCCATTGTATTTTTCTGCCCACAGATGCATGTCATGAACAGCATCGATCAGCTGCGCGGTAATACGAACATTATTACCGGCCTTTCTGACACTTCCTTCCAGAACATACTTAACATCCAATTCTCTGCCGATTTGTTTAATATTTTTTTTGCTTCCCTTTAACACCATCGATGATGTCCGTGAGATCACCCGCAATGATCGGATCTGTGACAGATCTGTGATAATCTCCTCTGTGAGGCCGTCACTGAAATACTCCTGCTCCGGGTCTGAACTCATGTTCTCGAAGGGGAGCACAACAATGGATTCCTCTTTTGAATCTCTCTCTTTAGGGATGGTCGATTCAGGTTGAGAAGAGTTTTTACTTTCTGATTTGATTGCATACACTTTAATCTGATCATCTACATTCTTAAGTGTCCTTTCTCCTAAAAACTCAGCCTCGATCTCCGGTTGATTTTTAACAAGTAAAAAGATCTGTTCCGAAATGCAGATCCCGCCAGCCTCAGCCAATGCTTCAATCCGCGATGCCACATTCACGCCGTCTCCGAAAACATCCCCATCCTTGAAAACAATATCTCCCAGATGAATCCCGATGCGGAGATTGAGATCGGGATCGTCCTGAACGGATTGCTGGATCTTCATAGCACAACGCACCGCATCCAGTGCACTCTGAAAACAAAGAAGAGTCCCGTCACCCATTTCCTTGAGGAATTCGCCGTTGTGTTTTTGGGCGAGGGTTTTCTGCAGCTCCCGGTTTTTCTGAAGGAGTGTGAGGACTTTCTGCTCGTCCTTGGACATCAGGGCCGTATACCCGACGATATCGGTGAACATGACGGCGGCGAGTTTGCGTTGTTCGGTCATGTTTTATACCTCAAAGTTTTCCCATTCCTAATTCTTTAAGAAGAGATTCAAACCTTTGATCGTCGCGTAAATGTCTAAACCAGGGTGTCTTGATAAAGAGAATAACTCTCAGTTTTTCCTTTATAGCATTATTCAGCCAGTAAAAAGCGTTGTCATTATCTCTCAGGGCTGCATATACCAAAGGTAATACTAGACGGGTAACATGATTTTCATCTACAGTTTTCAATAGTTTATTAAGGATCTTATTCGCTTTCTCTTCATGACCGGACAAAGCATAAAGTGCGGCGGATTGACCTAATTGAGAAGGCAACTTTGTGTCCACTGTTTCGCATTTGACTGCCATCTCGTATGTTTTTTGAAGATCATTCAATTCATAAAACACCGATCCCAATCCGGAATAGGTTATAAATAAATTTGGAGCCATCTTAGCAGCTTTTTGAAGAGATTCGATAGCCTTATCGTTCTCACCGATAAAATAATATAACCATCCTCCCATGTTATTTGAAATATATGATACGGGATCTATTTCATAAGAAAGTTCTAGATGATGTTTACATTCTTTATGCCGATTAAAGAGAGATAGAAATACTGCATAATGTAGGTGAGCGAATAAATTACCCGGTTTCAATTCCAATGCTTTTTTATAGTAAAGTTCTGCTTTTTTCCAATCCCAATCATATTCTCGCATTATATCCGCATTTGTTAAGTGTGCTTCTGCAAGGTTTCCGTCTATATGAAGAGCTTTAGAAATGTGTTCTTTTGCAATGGGGAAAGCCTCTTTGGGTGTCAGATTCCCATGATCACTTCCCAACTGAATATATGCAGATGATATTCCAGCATAAGCGGCAGCATAATTAGGGCTCATTGTAAGTGCTTTTTTGAAATACTCAATACTATTATTTGCATCATCTTGAGTCCAGAATTGTAGATGATGTTGCCCAAGTAAATAGTTATTATAAGCCTCTACATTAACAGTGCCTTTCTTCTCTATTTTCTGTCTCTCTTTCCCTATCAAATTAACCTTAAGTTTATCGACAATCGCAAGTGATATCTCATCCTGGATCTCAAAAACATCTTCAAGCTCTCGGTCATACTTTTCAGACCAGAGGTGACTTCCGTCAGACACTTTGATAAGTTGCGCGGTAATGCGTAATGTATTTCCGGCTTTACGGACGGAACCTTCCAGCAAATGTTCGACGTCAAGCTTCTTCCCTATTGCCCGCATATCTTCATTTTTACCTTTGAACATGAAGGCTGAAGTGCGGGCGATGACTTTCAGGTTTTCAATATGTGTCAGTGCATTGATAATCTCCTCGGTCATACCGTCGCAGAAGTAGTCTTGTTCGGGATCAGCGCTAATATTGATAAAGGGCAAAACAGCGATCGATTTTTTTGTAGATTCTGAGCTGTCAGTTAAATCATTCTTTCTTTTTTCAATGGTACCTGATTCAACGATCTTATATGTTTTTACTGGATGATCCACGTTTTTCAGATGTCTCTCTCCAGCAAAATCCGTATGGATGTCCGGCTGATTTCGAACACTACGATAAACTTCCTCCGAAATACAAATCCCGCCCGCCTCAGCCAGCGCCTCAATTCTCGACGCCACATTTACCCCATCACCGAAAACATCCCCTTCTTTGAATACAATGTCCCCCAGATGAATCCCGATCCGCAAATTCAGATCAGCATCATCTTTAACCGATTCCTGAATCTCCATAGCACAACGCACCGCATCCAGCGCACTCTGATAGCAGAGGAGGGTACCGTCGCCCATTTCCTTGAGGAATTCGCCGTTGTGTTTTTCGGCTAAGGATTTCTGTACCTCCCGGTTCTTTTGGAGAAGCGTCATCGCCTTCTGTTCGTCCTTTGACATCAGGGTCGTGTACCCGGCGATATCAGTGAACATTACGGCGGTAAGTTTTCTGATTTCTTTCAAAGGTTTATCTCCAATCGGTGATATAATTTCACATAAATACAGCGGCACTGCTTCACTTGTCTGTTATCCATTGGGCTTCATCAATTCATGCCAGGGCGCATAATCCCACATCGATTCAAAATCGATATCGATCAGCAGACTCACGCCAAACATCAGGCCCTGATCAAATGCCGTTTTCATGACCCGAACCGTTCTCTGTTTATCTCCAAGCAGTGCCGAGATTTTCGCGCACCATAAAAGATGATTTCCCCTGCTGTAAGGCCGGTCGATCCCGTACAATGCCGAGTAAAATCGTTCAGCATCTTCTCGATTATTTCTTCGCGCAGCAATCACACCCAAATAGCCCATAGAAGTGATGCTATCAGGATATTTCCTGAGCCTTTCTCTGAAGATCGATTCGGCTGAGTCAAGATGCCCGGTGAAATAAAAGATTCTGGCGCGGCCGAGCCAATACTGATCCGGGGGGAACTGTGAATACCAGGAGAGACTTTGTTCAATATATTTTATTGACAATGAATTAAATCCGCTCCTCCTTAAATTGAGAGCTGCTGTGTACTGCACATATCCCGGTGTCAGCATGGACTGGTTCAGATCTGTGAAGCTCTCCAGACAGGCATCTATCTCTCCTTCATGGCCAAGCGCAGCCAATGCCCGTACTATATTGAGATAGGAATAAGGGTGATCCGGATATTGTTCGCGTCCTTTTCGGGCTTCAATCAATTCCTGTTCATGATCGCCCAGGGCATGATACGCCATTGACTTTACCCACCAGTAGGCATACCATGACTTTTCAGGATTCAGATCCTGCAGTACTTCCAGCGCCTCTATCGGCCGGTTCATACATAATGCCATCCATGCCAGTATATATTGATACCAGGGGCCGGGAGCCAAATTCGCCATCTGTCGGGCGGCACCCAACGCTCTTTCATTGTCGCCCTTCAGATTCCCGTTTATGAAATCATAATAATGTTTTTCAAAAACAGACAGGTGTGTTTCCTGCTTTGCTAGTTGGGTCAGCAGAGAATCCGCACTTATATCAAGGCCCTTTTGCCAGAATCCGCCGGCTTTCCAAATCACAGGCAAATAAAAGGTTGAATCGTATTGAATGGCGTTGGTAAGATGCCTCATGGCAATGTCAAGATCAAACTCTTCCCAATATTCCAGTCCACGCAGGTACTCCTTGTATGATTCGTATGCCGGCGGATTTTCTAAATATTGACCATATTCATCAAATTCCGGACCGATGATAAACGCGAATGCACCCTTGATGCCTGAACCAAGTTTTCTAAACGCCTCCATAGGATTTTCAAGAGAACCGGTAACCGGTTCCGGAACCGAAACAATATCCATCGACATTTCATGAGCCCGGATGACTTTGGAGTGAATACGGATCTGTTCTCCTTGAATATAATAGGATCCTGCCACGATCAGATTGGCTCCGGTCTCCATGGCCGCTTTCTTAAGGTAATCCATCTCTGATGCACCTTCTCCGGGATTATGTGACATCGTCACCGGCACCACTGGCACCAGTCCTGTACGATGTAGTCCCAGGGTGATCCATTCAGCTGCTTCCCGTCCGAGATAATCAAGTTCACTGTTTTTGGTCTGATTTTCAAAAACAGTCACCACAACACGGTTCCCTGACGCGGGCAATTTGTTAACACGCCTTTTCGAAAAAAGGATGATCACCATCAGGAGGGTGAGGACAGCGGCAACACCAACAAGTGCCAGTACATGAATAGACTTCTTCACCGGTTTTTTTTCTGTATCGTCTTGAAATGATGTTGCCCGATGCTCCGGCAATCCTTCACCGGTCAGCGAATAGATCTTTACCGGGTGTTCCACATTCTTTAAATTCTTTTCACCGAGAAACGCTGCTTCAATGTCCGGTTTGTTTCTGATCGTCCTATAAACCTGACCGGAGATGTATATACCTCCGGCTTCAGCCAGTTGTTCAATCCGGGAGGCCACATTAACACCATCTCCAAAAATATCACCCTCTTTGAAAACGATTTCGCCAAGATGAATCCCAATACGAAGATTGAGATCCGGATCGTCCTTCACTTTTTGTTGAATTTCAATAGCGCAATGCAAGGCATCTACTACACTTTGAAAACAGAGCAGCGTTCCATCACCTATCTCTTTCAGGAAATCACCCTGGTATTTTTTAACAAGGGGCTTCTGGATGTCCTTGTTTTTTTGCAGAATCTGGAGGGCCTTTTGTTCATCTTTCGACATCAGAGCCGTGTAACCGGCAATATCGGTGAACATGACAGCGGCGAGTTTGCGATGTTCGGTCATATTGTTATCTCTCAAGTCTTGTGAATGACATTCACCTGGTTAGCCAGGATTTCTCACTCCACCAACTTCTGAAACCTGGGATCGCCCCGAAGCGGATCGTACAAGGGATCAAGTTTCAAGCTCCAGCGTGTGACATCCCAGTTTGGCTCGGCCAAGTGCATTTTAATCCTATCGATGGCTTTGTCATATTCTCCTGCTTTGATATAAATTTGTGTAACCCAATAAATTTCATAAGTATTAATGTTCGGATTTAACTCAACAGCCTTCTTAACTTCCCGGATTGCCTCTTCATTTCTTCCCAAATTTACATAATTCCACCCCAGCCGAATGTGGTAACTGGCA
>JAGLOF010000180.1 GCA_023139105.1 bacterium | reverse complement strand
CCGTAGCCCGAAACTACAAGTACACCTGCTCCGACCCGGGGCAGGATATGATAAGAGAAGACATCAAAAACCTGAACCTGAACCGGGTGGTGGTGGCCTCCTGCTCTCCCCGTATGCATGAACCCACCTTTCGTCGCACCTGCTCAAGCGCCGGTTTAAATCCCTATCTCTTTGAGATGGCCAATATCCGTGATCAATGTTCCTGGGCGCATATGAATGAACCTGAGCTGGCCACCGTTAAGGCGGGAGATTTAACGGAAATGGCTGTAGCCAAGGCCAGAGATCTGACGCCGCTGGAACGACTGCCTATCAGCATTAACCCCGATGCACTGGTTGTCGGTGGTGGTCTGGCTGGCATGACGGCTGCGCTGTCCATGGCTGAAGCCGGGCATGTGGTGACATTGGTGGAAAAGGAAAAAGTGCTGGGCGGTCATCTGAGAAAACTCTATTATCACCTCAGTGGCAAAAATCCACAGACACTGCTTTCCGAGACCATTGCTAAAGTACAGGAACATCCGACTATACAGTTGTATACCTACTCGGAAATTTTAGCGATTGATGGTTATGTGGGTAATTTTAAAACAACTTTCAAATCTTTGGAAACCGGCGACGACATCGTCGTTGAGCACGGTGCGGTGATCGTGGCCACGGGCGCCAAAGAGCATCAATCTAAGGAATACGGAGCGGGAGAATCCACCCGTGTGGTAACGCAGACAGAATTTGAGAAGATGATTCATGACAATACCTTCCCCCGCGGCCGTCTGCGCAATGTGGTTATGATTCAGTGTGTGGGATCCCGCGAAACAGATAAAATGTACTGCAGCCGTGTCTGCTGTTCCGATGCCATGAAAAATGGCTTGGAATTGAAGAAGGTCAAACCACGCGCCAATATCTATGTTTGTTATCGTGATATTCGCACCTATGGATTTAAGGAAAAATATTATACAGATCTCCGCGACAAAGGCACGGTCTTTCTCCGTTTTGAACCCGACGGCAAGCCTAAGGTTGAACTACAGATGCCTGATGATGCCAACAGCAAACTGACGGTGACGGCCTTTGATCCTATCATGGACAGAGAGATTGTTATTGCCGCTGACCTTGTTGTGCTCTCCACAGGGATTGACGCTCTTGAAGAGAACGCCACATTGGCCAAAATGCTGAAAGTGCCTCTCAACGCTGACGGCGTGTTCCTGGAAGCCCATGTGAAACTGCGTCCTGTAGACTTTGCCACAGAAGGCGTTTTTGTTTGCGGATTGGCCCACGGCCCCAAGGACATCGATGAATCCATGACCCAGGCTCAGGCCGCTGCCAGCCGCGCACTGTCTTTCCTGACCCGGGAGTCCATTCTTGCAGAGGGCACTATTGCCGAGATCGACACCGATCTATGTTCCGGCTGCGGTTATTGTGAAAAGATTTGTGCCTATGCGGCCATTGAAGTGGATCCTGAGACCGAGGTTGCCATTGTTAACGACGCACTATGTAAAGGATGCGGTACTTGTGTGGCTTCCTGCCGCTGTGGTGCTCTGGATCTGCGTGGATTCAGCAATAAACAACTGCATTCAGTCTTTGAGGCACTTGATTTGACGGATCAGGATGAAATCAGGAGTGAACAATGAGCGAATTCCAACCCAAAATACTGGCCATTCTGTGTAACTGGTGTTCCTACGCGGGAGCCGATCTGGCAGGCGTTTCTAGAATTCAGTATCCGCCCAATATCCGAGTGGTGCGCATTCCCTGTTCCGGACGTGTGGATCCACTGTTCATTATGAAATCGCTTCAGAGCGGCTTTGACGGTGTGCTGGTTTCCGGATGTCATCCGGGTGACTGCCATTATCTGTCGGGCAATTACAACGCCCGCCGAAAATTTGCTGTACTCAAGCCTATGCTGGAATATGTAGGCATTGAGCCGGAGCGGATTCAATTTTCCTGGGTTTCGGCCGGTGAAGGTGAACGCTTTGCCCAAGTGGTAAGTAAGGTGACTGAAGATCTGAAGCGTGTCGGTCCTGCAAAACGACTGGTAAAGGGAGTGGCATGATGGTAAAAATGTTAAGGGATACAGTACGGAAACTTTTCGATGAAAAGAAAGTGGACATGGTCATCGGCTGGGGAGAGGGCACGCTGCCTTTATCGGCCACACCAGTGTTCATTGAAAATGCCGATGAAGCCGACACCTTGATCTGGGATGAGCGCTGTTCCAATAACCTGGCCGTCTATCTAACCAAGGACAAGCGGCATCTGGTGAAGAGCGGGAAGAAAATTGGCATTGTGGTCAAAGGCTGCGACAGCCGGTCGCTGGTGCTTTACGCTGTTGAGAATCAGATCAAGCGTGAGAACTTGGTTGTAATCGGTGTAACCTGTGACGGTGTTATCGATATAAAGAAAGTGATGAAACGTACCGAAGGGAAAGAGGTGCTTGATCTCCGCATCGGTGACAAGGATATTACAGTGGGCGGCCGGGGATTTGAAACCGTCGTGGCAAAGAAGGAGATAATCAGTGACTTCTGTCTGCACTGTGCTCATCCTGACGCACCTGTGCATGATCTCTTTATCGGCCAGCCGAGACCGGCTAATGAGAAGGCAGATGTCTATAAGATTGTGGATGATTTTGAGAAACTCAGTGCAGATGAACGCTGGAATTCTATGGTCGAATCCTACTCAAAATGCGTGCGCTGCTATGCCTGCCGTAATGTCTGTCCCTCTTGTTACTGTAATGAATGCTTTGTCGATCAGAACGATCCCCAGTGGATTGGCAAGAGTCCGGAGATTACCGATACACTGATCTTTCATATGGGCCGCAATATGCATGTGGCCGGTCGATGCGTGGAATGTGGTGCCTGTGAACGGGCCTGCCCCGCAGACATCGATTTGCTGCTTCTCAACAAGAAAATTGCCAAAGAGATCAGTGAGCGGTTCAATTATGAAGCGGGACTGGACATTGATGAAAAACCGGCCCTGGCCTCCTACTGTGAGAATGAGAAACAAGATTTTATCATGGGGTAATCAGCATGATCAAGATAGAAAAATCGAAATTTAGTGTCTTTATTCAAAATCTAGTTGGTGATTTCACGGTGTTCGCCCCTGTTGGAGAGGGACGGCAATCGGCTTTTGACGAAGTCGCTGATGCGGAGTCTGTCAATACAGCACTACAGAATACCGTCCAATCACCCAAATCAATCTTCTTCCCCCAGACGGAAGTGCTGTTTACATACAATGATGGGGATGTGCAAATACCTGAAGCAGCGGACAAACCGTTCTTTCTCTGGGGTGTGCGTGCTTGTGATGCCAGAAGTATTATGCTGGTGGATAAGGTGTTCGGCCGGGCTAAACAGCGTCCCGATGATCCGGCTTTTGAGGATCCCTACTGGAAGGCCAAGCTGGACACTGCCGTAATATTGACGTTGGCTTGTAATGAACCTGCATCGACCTGTTTTTGTCACTGGACAGGCGACGGTCCTTTTGAGCAAGCCGGGGATCTCTGGGCCGTGGACGTCGGGAGCAGCTATCTTATCGAATCACTGACGGAGAAAGGCAAGGCTGTTCTTGAGCGCATTGAGAACGCATCGCCTGCCGGTAAGACAGAGGCCGCAGAGATTGATTCGCTGAGAACTCAGGCAGAGTCATATCTGGGGGATCTCGTCGACTTGAGTGAATTAAAAGACCGCATGAAGCAGATGTGGGACGATCCGGCCTGGGATGATATTGCGGCCAAATGTGTGAACTGCGGCGCATGCGCTTATGCCTGTCCCACCTGTCACTGTTTTGACGTGCAGGATGAGGGAAAGAAAGGCAAGGGGAAGCGCATCCGCCTCTGGGATGCCTGTATGTTCCCGCTGTTTACCAAGGAGGCTTCAGGGCATAATCCCAGGGGGCAGGCAGCCGATCGTGTGCGCCAGCGTTTCCTGCACAAGTTCAGCTATTACTGGGATAATTACGGAGAGTCGCTCTGCACCGGCTGTGGCCGCTGCATCTATGTCTGTCCGGTGAACCTGGACATCCGTACAGTGGTCAAACGCTTTCTGGATATTGATGCGGCGGTTTAATCCGTCGGATTCATAGGCTATGAGTAGGGGAAACTGAATGAAAAATGCATATGTACCCATTCCCATGATTGTCGACAAGATTGGGATTGAAGATACGGCCAAAACGCTGCGTACTTTTGATCTGAGATTTGTCAATGATGCGGATTGCGAACAGTTCAAATATCTGCCGGGTCAGTTTTGCGAGATGTCCATTCTGGGCAAAGGGGAATCGCCTTTTGGTATTGCCTCCTCACCCACGGAAGAGGGTATCTTGAAATTCACAGTCAACCGCACCGGGCTGGTCACCAATGAAATTCACTATCTACAGGTCGGCGATAAAGTAGGTATTCGCGGACCGTTGGGCAACTGGTACCCGGTGGATTCCTTCAAAGGGGAGAACGTGGTTATCGTAGGCGGTGGATTTGCCTTTACCACGCTGCGGTCGCTGCTGATTTATCTCCTTGCCCACCGCGATGACTACAAAGATATCACTGTCATCTACGGTGCCAGAAATCCCGAGCTGTTCATCTATAAAGATGAAATTGAATCCTGGAAACAACGGTCTGATATCAATCTGCACCTGACCATTGACAATCCTGTGGACGGCTGGGTGCATAAAGTGGGGTTTGTACCTGCTGTGGCCAAGGAAGTGGCGCCATCTTCTGAGAACGCCAGTGTTGTGGTCTGCGGACCGCCCATTATGATTAAATATACCATTCCCGTGCTTGTCGATTTAGGTTTTTCCGATGAGCGGATCATCACATCACTGGAGCGAAGAATGAAATGTGGTATAGGCAAGTGCGGACGCTGCAACATCGGTCCCGAATATGTCTGTATTGATGGCCCTGTCTTCACTCTGGAACAGTTGAAACCAATACCTGATGCTTTTTAAGAGGAGAACACAATAGATGGATAAGATCATTCTTGAAAAGCTGGACCAGCGCTTCAAAGACGAGATTGCCTCTCAGCCGGGTTCAGAGAATTTTATGCGGTGCTTTACCTGCGGTACTTGTACGGCCTCCTGTCCGGTGGCTGAAGTGCATGAGGAGTACGATCCCCGCAAAATCATCCGTATGGCCATTCTGGGCATGCGTGAAGAAGTCCTGTCATCGGATATACTTTGGATGTGTTCGCGCTGTTACACATGTGCCGCCCTTTGTCCCCAGGATGTGAAATTCACCGATGTGGTGAGCATTCTTCGTGATATGGCTGTAAAAGAGGGGCACATACCCCCGGAACGTCCGGATCAAGCAAAAATTCTGGACAACAAGATTCAGGATTTGCGCTGCAAGATTATTGAGCACAAACTGCATCCCGATGAGAAGCAAGCTAATGCGATTAAGATGATGTTAGACGGAATCCTAAACGAAGAGTGGTGATTAGAGGGGATAACCTATGAAGTTTGAACCAAAACTCAGTTTTGATTTTCTACAGGTAGAGGTAATTGACAAGGGGATTTGTGGACGTTGCGGTGGATGTGTCTCTTTCTGTACTGCAGACAGAATTGGAGCGTTAGAGATTGGCAAGGATGGATTTCCCGGATACAGCAACAAAGAGGCATGCCTGGAGTGCGGACTGTGCTATCTGATCTGTCCTCAGACAATAAATTTGAATGACGATGTCAAAGCAAAATTTCAATGGAATGCGCCTATTGGTCATGTGAAAGATGTTTTCTCATTAAGGGCAACAGACAAGAAGATTCATGAGGCCGCTACTGACGGCGGTGTGGTCACGGCCCTTCTCATTGATATGCTGAACAGAGGCCTGATTGATGGCGCTGTGGTTTCAAAACGTACAGGTTTGTTTAACCGTGAGTCTGTTGTAGCCACCACACCTCAGGAGCTTTTGGAAGCGGCAGGATCATTCTTTGCAGAAGCCCCTCATCTGGAAGAGGTGGGCAGTGGGTATTCGTCCTGTGTGCCTCTGGTGAAGACAATCCGGGAGTATTCCAAAAAGCGGCTCAGTAAACTTGCTGTCGTAGGAACGCCATGCCAGATCAATGCTGTGCGCAAGATGCAGGTTCTGAATATTTTGCCCAGCGACATTATTGAATTTACTGTCGGGCTCTTCTGCATGCAGTGTTTTTCCATGGAGCGGCTGATTGACAGCCATTTTATGGAGGCTCACAATATCGATCTGAAGAATGTTAAAAAAATGAATGTGAAAGAGGATTTCTATCTCCATATGGATACAGGGGAGGTAGTTCACATTCCCCTTGAAGAGGTTGAATCCATTGCCCGGCCGGCCTGTCTGGCCTGTCTGGATTTTTCCAACGATTTCGCGGATATTTCAGTAGGCGGTCTTGGATCGCCGGAGGGTTATACCACGGTACTGGTCCGGACCATCACCGGGAAGAAGAGAATAGCCGATACCATGTATAGTGGGGCTGTGGAACATTTATCCGGCAGCAATATTCAGAAATTGACATCCGAGAAAGAGAGAATCCTGTCCCTGGTAGGTAAATTTGCAGAAAAGAAAGTGCGCCGCGGAACAGCCAATCTTGAAATGTTGAAATAGATAAACATCCTTGACTTGAGAAAAAGGATCAGGTTTTATGGCAAATAAAGAGAATACAAAGAAATCCGGCTCAGTCATGGTGGTCGGTGGAGGCATTGCAGGTATACAATCATCCCTTGATCTTGCTGAATCCGGATTCAAGGTGTACCTGCTGGAGGAGTCACCGGCAATAGGCGGTACCATGGCGCAGTTGGACAAGACCTTTCCCACTAATGATTGCGCCATGTGTGTGATCTCCCCTAAACTGGTGGGGGCCGGACGCCATTTAAATATCGAGTTGATCACCAACGCAGAAGTGGTAGGTTTAAGCGGTGAAGCGGGCAACTTTACCGTGCAAGTCAAGAAAAAACCAAGGTATGTGGACGAAGATAAATGTACCGGTTGTGGTGCATGTACTCAGAATTGCCCGGTTGTCAATGTACTACAGATGGCTGAAGAACCGGATATACAGTTGAGCACTGAATCCTTGCTGAAAGTCACACCTATCCTCGATAAATATCGTGGTCAGAAGGGTAACTTGATGCCGATACTGCAGCAGATAAACCAGACCTTTAATTATTTGCCGGCTGATGTATTGACTTATATATCCATCGAACTGGATGTAAGATTGTCGGATATCTATAATATTGCCTCATTTTACAATTCTTTCAGCCTCACACCGCGGGGGAGACATACTATAAAAATATGTATGGGAACCACTTGCTACGTAAAGGGCGGAGAGAGACTGTACAATAAGGTGAGAGATGAGTTCGGAATTGAGAACGGAGAAACTTCAGAAGATATGAGGTTTACTATTGAGTCTGTCGCCTGTCTGGGGTGCTGCGGTCTTGCGCCCGCCATCATGGTCGATGACGAAGTATACGGAAAAGTAAAAGTAAGTAATCTTATGAAGATCCTTGAGAAGTATAAATGAGAGGACACTAATGATAAATATTCCTGATATTAAAGCATTTAAGAAGTTGAGAAATGAACTTACCGGAGGAAGGGATCCGAACAGGAGATCCGTGTGTGTCTGTGGGGGATCTGCCTGTATCGCGACCGGCAGCCTTGGGTTGATAGAATTATTTAAAAATGAATTCAAGGATCATGGGATAGAAGATGAAATTGATATCCTGGTTACGGGATGTCATGGATTCTGTGAAAAAGGACCATTGGTCGTAATCCGTCCCGAAGGCATTTTTTATCCCATGGTAAAAAAAGAGAATGTGCCGGACATCGTCAGGGAAACGATTATTAAAGGGAATGCGATCGAATCTCTTCTTTACACGGATCCAATGACAGACGAGAAGATCGTATATGAACATGATGTCCCATTCTATAAAAAACAGAAGCGTCTGGTTCTGGGAAATAATGGTTTGATCGATCCAATGGTCATTAAAGATTACATCAGCGTTGGCGGTTACGGGGCTTTTGCCAATGCTTTAGATTCCATGACTCCTGATAAGGTCATCGAGATGGTTATAGATTCCGGACTAAAAGGGCGGGGTGGAGGAGGCTTTTTAACAGGTTTAAAATGGAAGCTCTGTAAGAATGCCAAGGGGGAGATCAAGAATATTGTCTGTAATGCTGACGAAGGTGATCCTGGGGCATATATGGACAGGTCTATCCTGGAAGGCAACCCTCATTCTGTTATTGAGGGAATGCTCATAGGCGGGTTAGCAATTACGGCCTCCATGGGATATATATATGTCCGCACAGAGTATCCACTGGCAATACAACGCCTGAAACTTGCTATTGAGCAAGCAAGGGAATTTGGACTTATCGGCAATAATATCTTTGGCACTGATTATTCATTCGATATAGAGATTCGGGAAGGTTCCGGGGCATTTGTCTGCGGTGAAGAAACATCGTTGATGCATTCGATTGAAGGATTATCTCCGGAACCAAGCCAGAGACCTCCGTTTCCAACAGAATCAGGGCTTTGGGGAAATCCCACGAACATAAACAATGTAGAGACCTGGGCCGTTATTCCTCTGATTATTGGCAAGGGAAGCAAATATTTCGCCAGTATCGGAACAGAGACTAGTAAAGGCACCAAAATATTTTCTCTTGTAGGAAAAATTAATAATTCGGGGCTGGTAGAGGTGCCTATGGGAATATCTCTGGGCGAAATAATTAACGGCATCGGCGGCGGTATACCTGATGGGAAAAAATTCAAAGCAGTTCAGACCGGAGGGCCTTCCGGCGGATGCATCCCAGCATCCTTAATGGACATCCCGGTCGATTATGAAAAACTTGCCGAAGTAGGATCGATAATGGGTTCCGGCGGAATGGTTGTTATGGACGAAGATACCTGTGTCGTCGATATTGCAAAATATTTTCTTACATTTACAAATGACGAGTCGTGCGGCAAGTGTACTTCCTGTAGGGACGGCAGTGAATCGATGCTTAATATTCTTACCCGGATATCGGAAGGTAAGGGCAAACCGGAGGATATTGACTTACTTATCGAGTTGGGGGAGGCGATCACGGATGCTTCCCAGTGCGGGCTTGGGCAGACATTGTCAAACCCAGTACTTTCTACAATAAAATATTTCAGAGAAGAATATAATGCACACATATTAGACAAAAAATGCCCTGCACATGTTTGTAAGGAGCTTGTCAACTATAGCATAGACTCTGAAAAATGTATTGGTTGTGGTGTATGCCTTAGAAATTGTTCTGTCGGAGCAATCACCGGCAACATTAAAGAAGCACATTTTATCGACTCGGATAAATGCACAAAATGTGGTATATGCAGGGAAGTCTGCAAATTCAATGCGGTCCTTGTAGAGTAAATATAGGAGCGAAAACAGAAATGATCAATCTTACTATTGATGATAGACCTGTTGAAATTGCAGAAGGCTCTACAATCCTGGAAGCCTGCGGCAAACTTGACATTAACATCCCCACGCTTTGTTATCATAAAGCACTTTCATCCTATGGGGCATGTCGCTTGTGTCTTGTAGAGGTTGAAGAGGATGGCAGGACGTCGATACGCACGTCTTGTAACTATCCGGTCAAGGAAGGGATTACCGTCAAAACAGCCACGGACCGGGTTTTACGGTCACGGAAGATGATGGTTGAGCTGCTTCTGGCAAGGTGTCCTGATTCAGAGAAAATTAAGAGTCTGGCCGCAGATCTCGGTGTAAAAGAGAAGCGAATCGAGCTGAAGGAAGACGATTGTATTTTGTGCGGCCTCTGCGTACGTATCTGTAAAGAGCGCATGGGGAAAGGGGTTTTAGGTTTCTCCAACAGAGGGAGTAAACGTGTGGTGTCGCCAGCATTTCAGGAGACCTCTGAGGAGTGTCAGACCTGCGGTGCCTGTTATTATATTTGCCCTGTGGAGAAGGGAATCAAGCTCGATGAAATATCTGAAAACAGGCCGCTGCCCATCTTATCAGAATTTGATTCTGGCCTCGTAGACCGGGCCGCTGTCTACATTCCATATGCCCAGGCCGTACCCAATTATGCAAATATTGATCCTGAAAAATGTGTGCATTTGAATACGGGTGAGTGTAAAATTTGTATGGAATTCTGTGAGGCAGATGCCATCAATTTTGATCAAGAGGAGAAAGTTGAAGATATCAAAGTCGGCTCTGTGATATTGACTACCGGTGCTGATGTATATAATCCTGTGGCCATGCATGAGTATGGTTTTGAGCGTTATCCAAATGTGCTCACCAGTATCCAATTTGAGCGGATACTGGCGGCTTCAGGCCCGTTTGCAGGGCATCTGCAACGACCTTCAGACGGTAAGGTCCCGGTTAAAATTGCCTGGCTACAGTGTGTTGGCTCGAGAACAGAGAATGCCCATATGCCCTATTGTTCTTCTGTTTGCTGCATGTATGCCATGAAGGAAGCGATTATCGCCCGCGAACATGTGAGCACTGTGGAACCGACGATTTTTTACATGGATATCCGTGCCCATGGCAAAGATTTCGACAAATACTATGATAAGGCCAAAGAGACAGGTGTGACTTTTAAAAGGGCCAGGGTCAGTAAAATTACCGAGATTAAAGAGACACATAATCTTGAACTGCATTATGCCGATGAGAAGGCGGGTTCCTGTGTTGAAGAGTTCGATCTTGTGGTGCTCTCTGTCGGTCTCAGCGCCCGTGAGAACAGCAGCGATCTGGCTGATACATTGGAAATCCAACTGAATCCCTATCATTTTATCGAGCATGTGGCAGAGTCACCTGTTGAAACAACCCGCCCCGGAGTGTTTGTTTGCGGGCCGGCTGTTTCTCCCAAAGATATTCCGGAGACGGTGATACAGGCTTCTGGTGCTGTTGCCGGTGCAGCGGAATTGCTTGCCGAAGCCCGCGGTACTGAGATCCTGAAAAAAGTGTATCCTGAAGAGAGAGACGTCAGAGGGCAGAGGCCCAGAATTGGTGTTTTTGTCTGCCATTGCGGGACTAATATCGGCAGCATTGTTGATGTGCCTGCCGTTGTTAAATTTGCCAAGACGCTTCCTAATGTTATCTATGCTGATGAGAATCTATTTACCTGTTCACAGGATACTCAGGTAACGATTAAAGAAGCTATTGAAAAATATAAATTAAATCGTGTCGTGGTTTCTTCCTGCTCACCCAGTACACATGAAGCTTTATTCCAGGAAACGATCAAGGAAACAGGGTTGAACCCCTATCTCTTTGATATGGCCAATATTCGTAACCACTGTAGTTGGGTGCATCGCGATGATAAGAAGATGGCCACAGAGAAGGCTAAAATTTTAACGCGAATTGCCATTGGTAAAGTAAGACTGCTTGAACCGCTTCATACCATTGCACTGAATGTAACACAGACCGGCTTGGTCATCGGTGGTGGACTGGCAGGGATGACAGCGGCACTTTCTATTGCTGATCAGGGTTTCGAGACGATTCTAGTGGAAAGAGAAGCCACGCTGGGCGGTAATATTAACCGTTTGAAAACCACTATCGAAGGACGGGATGTCAGCGATTATCTAAAGGGACTAATTGAAAAGATTGAATCCCATCCCAGAATTTTGGTTCGTAAAGATACAAAAATCAAAGAGATACAGGGGTATGTCGGTAATTTTATCACCACAATGGACGTAGGCAATTCCGGTTCACTGGAAGACCATGAACACGGAATTGTTGTGATTGCAACAGGTGCCAATGAGTTGAAACCCGATCAGTATCTCTATGACGGGGAAAAGACCATCACCCAGCTTGAACTGGAAAATGAGCTGGAAGAAAAGGTCAAAGCCTATAAAAAGATGAAAAATGTTGTGATGATCCAATGTTCCGGTTCCAGAGATGAAGAGCATCCCTATTGCTCGCGCGTTTGTTGTACACAGGCAGTGAAGAATGCCATCCGACTTAAAGAGTTGAATCCCAAAATGAATGTTTATATTCTGTATAGGGATATGAGAACCTATGGTTTTAATGAGATTTATTATCAAAAAGCCAGAGCTTTGGGAGTTACATTTATCCGTTATACAGAGGATGCCAAGCCGGTTGTCAGCTTTGAAACCGGAAAAGAGAAAGATGTGTTGACAGTCTCTGTCATGGACTATATCCTGGGTGCGGAAATTGTCATCCGCCCTGACAAGATAATTCTTGCACCGGCAATGGTCCCGCAGGAAGATGCATCGATACTATCTCAGATGCTAAAAATACCATTAAATGAAGACAATTTTTTCATGGAAGCGCATGTTAAACTGCGCCCCGTTGACTTTTCAGCGGAAGGGATTTATCTGGCCGGTCTGGCCCATGCACCCAAGATGATGGATGAGACTATCAGCCAAGCCAAGGCCGCCGCTGAAAGAGCTTGTTCGATTATCTGCTCCAATGAGTATATTTCCGAGGCCAATATTGCCTGTGTGGATGAGGAAACGTGTGCGGGCTGCGGACTGTGTGTACCGGTCTGTCCCTATGGCGCGCCTTCACTTGTCATGCGCAACGGCAGGGAGATATGTGTGATCAACACAGCTCTTTGCAAAGGCTGTGGAAGCTGCTCCACAATCTGCCCCTCTGGTGCATCGCAACAGTTGGGCTACAAGGAAGGGCAAACACTAGAAATGATTAATCAGTCTTTGGTGCTTCTGTAAGTAAATGCTCTGCACTGCAATTCAGTGGGTGACTTGTAGTGTTTGTTAAATAGTGATGCCGGAATTCTCTGTGCAGGTTCTTTGTTCCGGGCATCTCTTTGCGATGATGGCGAGGGAGATCCCTCGCCATCATCACATTAACTGCTTTTTTGGTTGATAAATGTTGCATATGTTACTCTCGGTACATTTTTTTATCTTTTCAAAGTTAATCAATCCCTATATACATCCTTAAATAACCATAACATGTATACATGTTCCAATGCGTTGTCTTGCATTTTTTAGATTCATTCAATATTTTGCATTGAAATAAAAATCTATAAAATTACAATTTTTTATGCAATCGTTTGCGATGTCGTTTGCGGAACATAAAAAACCAATAAAGCGACATGGCTATTTAAGCTGTGCGTGGACTTGCTAATCAGACAGGATAGTGAACATGACAGTACATGTAACACTAAAAGATCTGGCCAAACGTCTCAAAGTCTCACCATCAACTGTATCTCGTGCTCTCAATGATCATCCGGATATCAGTTCGCCGACAAAAAAACGAATTCTTGCTCTGGCAGAGTCCCTGGATTACCATCCCGACAATGTCGCACAATCATTAAAAAATGCCTGCACCAAAACAATCGGTGTAATCATTCCTGAAATCAAACATGATTTTTTTGCTTCAGTCCTGGATGGTATAGAGGATATTACTCATGAAGCTGGTTACACTATTCTTCTCTGTAAATCAAATGAGAGCTATGAACGTGAAGTAATTAATACAAAAGTATTAGCTTCACATCGCATTGCTGGTTTGATAGTTTCAATTGCTCAAGACACAAAAGATTCCCTTCATTTTCAATCATTGCAACGTCGTCGTATCCCTCTTGTTTTTTTTGACAGGGTTTTTGAGGATTTCCCCAGTAGTAAAGTTATTGTCAATGATGAAGAAGGTGCTTTCAGTGCTGTAAATTATCTCATAAAATCGGGTTATAAACGGATTGCACATATTGGTGGTCCGCAACACCTGTCTATTGCGAAGAAACGTTTTCAAGGTTATTGCCGTGCATTGGAGGAGAATAATATACCAGTGAATATGGATTATGTTTTGTTTGGCGGTATGTATGAAGAAGACGGTGGTGTCGCTTTTGATCGGCTGCATCAGTTTAAACCCGATGCAGTATTTGCAGTTAATGATCCGGTTGCAGTAGGAGCTATAGTTAAAATAAAAGCAGTTGGTCTGTCCATTCCAAAGGATGTAGCTGTTGTAGGCTTTTCCGATAATGCAATAGCATCAATCATTGATCCGCCTTTAACAACAATTGCACAACCAGCCTATGAGATGGGGGCTTCAGCCGCTCGGTTATTAATGGATGAAATCCAGCAAAAAAACAGTCAGCGTAAGGCTGTAGTTGAAACACTGAAAACGCGATTGATTATTCGCAAGACAACATAATGGCGGGAATAGGATAAATCAAATAAGAATAATTAAATAGGGCGGGCAGTACATCCCTGATGCATTATCGACTGGTCCTCGATAAAGTATCATTGTTGATCCTCAATTTTGGGGATGAACCGGAATAATACCGCCCGTGTCTTATAATAATAAAAATGTGATAAAAATACAAGAAGTGAGATGGTTTTTTATAATAAAATCAAGACTGATCAACAAATGGAAAATTTAAAAGGAAAGGAGAAGTATGTAGACAATTCATGAAGGAGGATATTTCCAATGAAGGAACCAGGCATCAAGAACATGAAGGAGATAGTCACATGAGAAAAATCATGCTACTTATTTTAGTTCTGCTGGTGGCGATGACGGCAATGGCCCAGCAGAGGGGAACAGTCAAGGGTGTGGTTACAGATGAAAATGGAACACCTTTGGCATTTACCAATGTGGTCATTTTGGACACCAATTTTGGGGCTGCAACCAACATGAATGGTGAATATACATTCAATGTTCCAGCCGGGCGTTATGAAATTCAGGCATCTTATGTTGGTTATAATCCAACAATGCATCAGGATATTGTTGTTATTTCCGGCAGTACGATCACGCTTGACTTTACATTGAAATTATCTGTTGTCTATGGCCAGGAGATAGTTGTTATTGGTTATGGTGTACAGCAGAAGAAAGACTTAACCGGATCCGCAACAACTATACGCGTTGATGATGTGCAGAAAATTGCTGCCACTGAAGTCTCAACAGCAATACAGGGAAGGGCTGCGGGTGTCAATGTTTCTCAGACCAGTGGAGCTCCCGGCGTCGGAGCAGAGATAAAGATCCGTGGTGCAGGGACATTGGGTAATACATTTCCACTGGTAATTGTGGATGGTGTACCATCATCTCTTTCATCAGTTAATCCCCAGGACATTGCATCATTTGATATTCTTAAAGATGCATCAGCAGCAGCCATTTACGGGTCGCGTGCTGGTAACGGTGTGTTGATTATCACAACCAGGCGCGGGCATGATGGCCCTGTTAAAATTAATTTCAGTACTAAGATGAGTTTGCATTCACTTGGTAAGAAATTTGACCTGGTCACAGATGCTGATGATTACATTCAAATTGTACGACAGGCAGCAGACAATGCAGGTGTTGATTATCCTGAATTTGTAACTATGTATGAGCAGTCGCCATCACAGTTTTCCAGTGGTACAGACTGGCAGGATGCCTATTTCCGTGATGCACTGATGCAGGATTATGATCTGTCAATCAGTGGCGGCAGTAAGAATGCCACATTCTCCATTGCAGGAAATTATTCTCATCAAGAGGGTATTGTTGTAACCACAAAAGATGAGCGCATGGGAATGAGGATCAATTCCGATTTTACTGCAGGGCGGGTTAAAATAGGTGAATCATTTTCGCTTAACCGATTTATAGGCAAAGGCCGCGACAATGCCAGTTACAGCTTTTTTTCTTTGGGCGGTCTGTCTCCCATGGTGCCAGTGCATGATGAGAACAATCCAACGGGCTGGGCAGGACAAGATCCGGGTATTGGTTTCTATCGTGAGATTGATAACATTGTAGCTAATATGCATCTGCGTGATAATAAATATGATAATCTGCATATACTTGCCTCGGCATATCTGGAATACCGTCCAATGGACGGCCTGACTTACACGGCACGCCTGAGTCAGAATATCTATAATAATTATAGTTATTCCTTTGCACCATCATTCTTTTTATCCAACCTGGATCTGAATGAAAAAACATCAATGAGTGAGAGCAGAAGCCGGAGCTATCATACGGTAATGGATCATACATTGAATTATAATGGTGTCTTCGGTGATCATTCAATTGATGCAATGGCCGGTTATTCTGAAGAAGAGACCAGCTTTCGCAGCACAGGCGGTTCTGTAACCGGATTCCCTGATGATGATCTGCGTGTATTGGATGCAGGATCAGAGAGTGACGATGCATTTGGTTATGCCAGTGAGTGGCATTATCGATCATACTTCGGTCGTATTAATTATTCTTTCGCCGATCGCTATTTGTTCCAGGCGAATATCAGGCGTGATGGCTCATCCCGTTTTTCAAAAGATAATCGCTGGGGTAATTTTCCCTCAGTATCTGCTGCATGGCGAATATCTAATGAGCCTTTTTTCAAGATTGATGCTGTCAATGATTTCAAGGTTCGTGCTTCCTATGGTGAATTGGGTATGCAGGAATTTGGTAATTATATGCACTATTTTTCTATTGCCTCAGATCATAATCGTGACCTTAATTATCCTTTTGGGCCGGGTAAAGAGCAGGCAATTGGCATTGGAGCACGTGCCGTTCAATTTCCATCAATTGGTCTTAAATGGGAATCATCAAAACAGACAAATGTTGGTTTTGATCTGGCAATGCTGAACAATAAATTGACTCTGGAGTTTGATTATTATATCAAAAAGAATGAAGATATACTCTTTGCAACACCAATTCCCCTTTCAGCCGGATCATCTGATAATCCTACTGTGAATGCAGCAAATGTTGAAAACAGAGGTATTGAGCTGGCAGTAAATTATCGTAACATGGATAATCCCTTTAAGTATGAAATCAACTTCACTGCAACAACTTATGATAATGAAGTGACTAGATTAGGCCGTCAGGATACAGAAGTTCTGTGGGCCGGCAGTGTTTACTGGGCACTTGATCAGACTACACGCAGTATGGTGGGTCAACCTCTTGCACCATTTTATCTGTTTGCCACTGATGGCATCTTCAAGAGTCAGACAGAAGTGGATGCATATCTGGGTAACGGCGGTGCCTACTTTAAAGATATGACACCGGAACCAGGTGATGTGATATATCTGGATCTCAATGAAGATGGTGTGATAAATGCCGATGATAAGAAATATTTTGGTACAGGTCAGCCGGGAGCTGAATTCGGTGCAAATTTCAACTTCTCTTACAAACAATTTGATTTTAATATGTTTTTATACGGTGTCACTGGTAAGGAAATGCTTAATGGTGCCAAATGGCTAACCAGCTGGACACGCCATGCGCCGGGCAACTATCATACAGAACTGCTTGACGCATGGACACCGGATAATGCGGATTCAAATATACCCCGAGTTATTCAAGGTGATGACCGTAATGCACAGGCTTCAGATATGTGGCTGGAAGATGCTGATTACCTGCGCTTACGTCATATTGAAATCGGTTATACAATGCCTGCATCATTAATATATGGATTTGGTATTCAATCTATGCGTATTTATCTGGCAGCTGAGAATATGTTTACCCTGACAAATTACTCCGGGTATGATCCTGCTATTGATGGCGGTTCACTCTTCAGTCGCGGCGTAGATCGTTCGCCTTATCCTGTGCCGCGTCAGATTATCACCGGCATTCAGATTGGCCTTTAAGCGATAAGGAGAACAAATTATGAGATTGAAGCAATATATCGTCTTTCTTGCCGTCATTATTTTGGGATTTTCCATGACTGCATGTGACAAAGATTTCCTTGATCTGACTAATCCCAATCAGATGACAGTGGAGAGTTTCTGGCGAAATGCCGAAGATGTTGAATCAGCCCTGACAGGTACATACGCACTATTACAGCATCAGTGGTGGGGAGGATACTGGGCTCCGGGTGAGATGTTTATGACCATGGAGGTAATGAGCGATCTTACCCAGGCAGAGATTTTTTACCCAATCGGTGAAGGTGGACATGATTCATATAATGCCTCTTCAACTGAGTACACCACATACTATTTCTGGCAGGAAAATTACAAGATGATTTTTGCTGCCAACCAGGTAATAGAGAATGCGCCCACAGTTGAAGGTCTGACAGAGGCAGAGGTACTTGCCTTTGTTGCAGAAGCCAGATTCCTGAGAGCTTATGGCCACTTCCAGCTTCTACAGCTGTATGGTAATATTGTAGTAGTAACAGAAGTGCCTCCTACTCCTGATGATTTTTACAAGGAACAATCAACTCCGGAGCAGGCCTATCAGCAGATTGAGGAAGATCTACAGTTTGCAAAGATCAATCTGCCTGATGGATATGCTGAAGCATGGCTTGGACGCGCTACAAAAGGTGCTGCAGCTGCCTATCTGGGTAAAGTCTATCTCTTTCAGGAGAAATGGGCTCAGGCTGAAACGGAATTCAGAGCAGTTGCCGGCATGGGATATTCTTTGGTGAATGATGTTCACTCGCTCTTCACCGGCTTGAATGAGCATAGCTCCGAATCAATTTTTGAAATTAATTTTACAGCCACGAGACCGGCTGACCGCATTGAATCTCAGTCTTTGGTTCCTAATTTTAATGACTGGCGCGGCCTGTGGCCATCAGATCATTTGAAGACCATGTTCATAGCTGATACAACTGCTGCCGGTGAACCAAGTGCAAGAACATTTGCATCGGTCATCTTTAATCACCCGGATTCAGATGTTTGGTATTTTGAAGGTAAGACCTTTGCCGATTATTACGGTGGAGATGACAGCAATATTTACTATAAAAAATATGCTTTCTATGATCCGGAAAATGATCCTTACTGGTATGCAAGTGTAGGCACAAATTTTATCATGATGCGCTATGCAGACGTACTACTTATGCTGGCTGAAGCACTGGTTGAGCAGGGTAATGCCGGTGAGGCAGCCCAGTATGTCAATCAGGTCAGAATAAGGGCTGGTGCTGTACCCATTAATGGCGCAATGAGCGCAGCAGATGTGCTGCATCATATCCGTGAAGTGGAACGCCCTCTGGAACTTTGTAATGAGACCAGCCGTTTCTTTGATCTTGTACGCTGGTATAAAAATGACGGCGGCGTAATGGCTGCGCTTCAGGCAAATGATGCTCCCAATTGGAATCAATTCAATGACGGTGTTGATGAAATATGGCCTCTGCCGGATGCTGAAATTAAAGCTAATCCCAATGTAATGCAAAATCCGGGTTATTAACTCCTGAACTCCTTCTAATTTCCATATAAAAGCCCGGGCCTATGTATCAGGTCCGGGTTTTTGGACTCTGTAAATAATTTTGTGTAA
>JAGLOF010000018.1 GCA_023139105.1 bacterium | reverse complement strand
CAAATCGGGCTATAGTTTTAGTCCACCGAATAAATCGTACTCAAATGTTACAAGCGATGATAGTAATGAGAATTATACGGGGACAATTACGACCTCCGACCCCAATGAAGACCCCAATAACAACACTCGCCCCACAGCCACACCCATCACCTTTACAGGTTCAGGCACATTGTCATGGCACTCAGGAAATAGTACAGATATACATCTCTCCAATGATCAGGATTGGTACCAGTTTGATGCCTTTGCGGGTGATGTAATCACTGCCAATTGTGACGTGACCTCCCAATTGGATGCGGAAATTGTCCTGTATTGGGGCAGTCAAAATGTAAGGAGAGTTAATGATGCAAATAATGGTGGTGCTGAAACGTTGAGCTATACTGTCCCAGAAAATAAAGAGGGTCGCTACTATGTGGGGGTTGGTTATTATTCATCAATAAGCAAAAGTGCACCAGCTGCAGCCAACACAGGGGCTTATCAGTTACATATTCAGCGAGAAACCTCACTTCTCTATGTACCAGCCAATGGGAATAGGGTTTACTCATCCACTTTAACGAACGGAACAGATTACCGGATAACGGCCATGGGGGTGTATCACTATTGGTACCCTGAAACACAATTTATGGCTGATGCTGAATATGCTGAATGGGATCAGGCGGGGAATTGGAGGCAGCCATCAGCAGGAGAAAGTGTTCTTGAGTTGTTCATAAACAATGATGCAGTTAATTGGGCTGGGCAGTATAATAGTGATCACATATATACAACTGAGCTGAGGGGAAATGGGCAGCACTTGTCTTTTAAGATCTTTGATAATGACCACCAGGATAACCGTGGCGGCTTGAATGTGAAGGTTGAAGCTATGAGTGGTGAGAGTAGAACTCAGACGATTTCTATGCAAAAAAATTGGAATATTATTTCCTTTCAAGTGATGCCAGATGAAGCGGATATAGAGCAAGTTTTTGAACCGATAAAGCATCAAATTAAAAAAATTATGGATCAAAAAGCCAATTTTGCCATTGTTAACAATAACAATGAATGGCTGGATTTTATCAATGATATTAACCTCCAATACGGCTATTTAATCAAAGTTAAAAATAATACAATATTGCAGGTTGAAGGACAGCCCAGAGCTTTACCCATGACAGTGCCTTTAACCAAGGGGTGGAATATTATTGGTTATCCTTATTACACTTCAAACAGTTCTAATGTCATTTTAGGTGCATTAATGGATAGTCGGCAATTAATAAAGATACAGTCAGAATCTGCAGAATTTATTGTTCGTACGCATGATGGGTATTATCAATCAGGAGGATTCCTGTTTCAGCCAGGAAAGGGCTATGAAATTAAAGTCAGTGAAAATTGTAATTTAGTTTGTGATGATGAAAGTACTATGTCAAAATTGGCTTCCGTTGCTATAAAGGCCTATGTAAAGAGCATTCTCCCTGATGGCGTATATCTTTCAAGCCAGCGCCCTATGAATATCATCTGCAATTTTGATACTGATCTGTCTGAACAGGCAACAATCAAATTAACTAATCAAGACGGTTTTGGATTTGAATACAGTATTAATAATGCAGATGAGTCTATAGGCTTAGTTGCATGTACTGATGATTCAGGTACAGAGTTTTGTGAGGGCTTTAGGGATGGCGATGAGATTTTTATAACTATTATAGATGAAAAACATGCACATTATCATATCTGTTGTTACAGTGATGGTCAAACCAATACAGGGACTTCCTTTAAATTTGAACCGCGTGGAACTGCCTATTGTGAAATCAGGCAAGATCAGTCCGCGCAACCGTTAAAAACGAAAGCAACGGGTTCACTGGTTGTCTACCCTAATCCTTTCCAGGATCAAACCAACATTATTGTCTATACAAAAGATTATCAGCAAGTTGAAGTGACCGTTTATAATATGCTGGGCAAAAGTATAAAAAATATTTATTGTGGTGAAGTACCTGATGGAAGGCATTGTTATCTATGGGATGGGTGTGATAACAATGGAGAGGGGGTCTCTTCTGGTATTTATCTTATTGTAATTCAGATTGGCAGCGAGAATTATGCTGAAAAGTTAATGTATCTGCATTAAATCTTATTTCTTAAAGTGAATTTTAATATTGATTTGTAGGAGATGAAATGTCTTCCAAAATTTGGTCATTAATCATTATGCTTGGTCTTTTGTCTTGTACCAGCCGTCCACATAGCAATCCTGTTGATCCTGAAAGCCCTAACTACAATGGGGGAACACGCAATCTAAATGGCCTTTCCATTAATGGCTCTTCCCAGGTTAATGAGATTTCAACGGCGCAGTATCAGTGTATTGCACACTTTAATGACAGCTCTCAAGAAACGGTGAGTGCTGCTTGGTCGGTAACCAGAGGAGGTGCTTATGCTGAGATAGGTGCTTCATCAGGTGTGTTAACTACGATGGAAGTCGAATCGAATCACACTATTGATATACAGGCGGTTTATCAGGGAGAGATTCAAACAAAGACGGTTACAATTATAAACCTTAATGTAACTATAGATCCTCCTGTAGCCCCCACACTGAACAGCGTTACAGTTATGTCCAGCAGTGAGATTCAACTTTCCTGGAGTAATGTGAGCAATGAGACCGGCTATAAAATCTTCCGGTCTCTGAGTTCAACAAGTAGTTTTACTCAAATTAGTACAACAGGATCAGATGTAACCACTTATTCAGATTCTGGATTAAACTCTGGTACGACTTACTATTATTATGTGAAAGCGACTAATGATGGTGGTGATTCCGGGGCATCTACAACAAAATCGGCTACTACGCAAGCACAAGTAGATCCGAAAAGGGTGTATTTTGAGAAAGTCTGGGAAGGGTACTCATTCCAAGCAATGAATTTTGCTTTAATAGAGGCTAAATATATGGGGCAGTCATTGGGGCTTTATGATGAAATCGGTGTTTTTGATGGAGGTATTTGTGTGGGGATGATTAAGTTAAATGCAATAATCACAAATGATTTAAATCTTGTTGCCTCTGCAGATGACAAAGATACTCCAGAAATTGATGGTTTTACGGCTGGTCATGCAATCAGCTTTCAATTCTGGATGCCCCGTGGTGCTGGACTGCTCAATGTCAGCAGTGTTGAATATATTGATATTTATACTGGAAATACTTATTCAACTCCACCTGTTTTTGAAGAGAAAGGTACTGTAAAAATCAGGCTGAATATAAACTAATGGCCAAGTATTCTTGTATAGATGAGGTTGAAATGAAGAATATACTTTTTTGTGCTTTCATGTTTTTATTTCACTTTGAACTTGTTGATGCCATTGAGAATAAGTTCAACACAAGTGAAGAAAATTCTAAGAACAGTGAAGCACACTGTGATATGAACGAGAGCAACAGACATTGTTCGTTGGAAGAAAAGTCAAATAGCCATGTGGCTATTTGGGGCACTCGAACTAAGGGATTTATAAAGAACATTCAAGATAGTAAATATATAGTTCTGTCCTCCAAATCCTTCCTCAATGCCAAAGATTCCCCCTCAAAAGAAGCCTTTTCTGCGGGCATTATCACCAAAGGGAAGAAGTATAAAATATATAAAACGGAAGGTGATTGGTTCAAAGTAAAAACCGATGGAGGCGCATGGGGGTGGGTGCAAAACCGTTATGTTGAGGTTATTGAAGAAACCCAACAGATAGCATTAAATAGTCAAAATAAGGGTAAGATCAAAATAATTACACCATTTGCCAATATCAAGGAAGAACCTGCATCTGATGCTTTTTCAATTGGTACACTCGAAAAAGGACAGGAGTTGGCTGTTTTGGAAGAACGCAACGGATGGTTAAAAATTACACACAAAGGTATTGAGGGTTGGGTGCCAGGTCGTGTAACAGAGCACTTATCAGTGCCCACGCCACAGACAACAAGGTTGGTCACAGCGGAACAACAGCGCATTGCAATCATAACGCCATTTGCCAATATCAAAGAAGAACCCTCAGCTGATTCCTTTGCAATGGGTACACTTGACAAAGGTCAGGAGCTGGCTGTTTTGGAAGAACGCAACGGTTGGTACAAGATAAAGCATAATGGAGTTGAAGGTTGGATTCCCGGTGGGAGTGTAGACTCACAAAAAGCAAATGATGCAAGACAAACCGCTATAGAGACACCTGCTCAGTTTGCTGTTACTCAGTCAACGGGGAAAAGCAATATAATGGGCTATGCCAAATGGGTGTGTTGGGGCGGCGGTATTCTTTCATCCGCATTGGCTATGAATTTTTATAAACAAGGAAATAGTACATATCAGGACTATGAGAATGCAAGTACTCAGACAGATGCACTTAGGCTTTATGATGATACCCTGGCTTTTGATAAAAAACGAAATACTATGTTTATTGCTGCCGGTGTCACAACTGGTTTGGGCATTTTGTTTCATATCCTTTATAAAGGAGTGCCTAATACTCAGCGTAGATTTTCTATGGGTACTACAAGCGGTGAAGGTGGTAATATTTTACTGGGATTAAATGTTAATTTTTAGGGGGAATGAGATGTCACGGAAAATAATAATTTTGTTATTGGGATTGTGCCTTGTATTACTGACCATGGGTTGTGCAACTACAGGGAGCGCAAAAAGTAGCGGAAGTAAAGATGGTTTAAGCATAATTGGTGTAGTTTTTACACCTAATAATCAGCCTGTTTCCGGAATAGAAGTAAGAACAGAGCCGGCTAGTGAGATTGTTGTGACAGACGCACAGGGAGCTTTCATAATTCAACGTGGTTTGATGCCTGGCGTATATGAATTAATTGCAGAGACTTCTGACGGTAATAAGGGTACCACACGTATAGGTTTAGCCTATTCTGATGAAGGCCCTTCAAAGTGGAAAATTGTACTGGGTATGAAACTGGATATGCGCATGCTAAAGGAAAATGATTTGAGAGAAACTCTTGGAAAGAGCCAGGGTGAGAAGAGAGTTGGTGGTAAATAAGTTGTTAGTAGTTATGAATGTCGGTTTACCCAAGCATAAAGGAATTTTCTATGCGATCTATTGTTAAGGATTTTAATCTCGGTTTAGTTATTATGGCCGTTGCTATTTTATTTTGCATTACACAGTGTACAAAGAAGCAAGAGAGTGATGAAGTCTCCACAGGAGCAGACTCGGTTAAAACAAAAAACAGTGTTATGCAGACAACTACTGACCCTGTTGAACCGCCAATAAGCAAAACTGAATCTGTGGCAGCTAAAGTTGGTATAGCTAATAAAAGAACAAAAACCGCAGAACGACCAAAAGAACCGGTTGCTAAAGTTGATCAGGCAGATACAGGTGTGAATACAGATGAACAATTAGCAGAGCCCGATGCAGCCAATAGAGAAGTTGCAGTAGGCGTCAGTGAAACAGCCCCTCCGGTTGTCAGGAAAGAAGCCCGTGTAATGCATTCTGTGCGCATAGAATCCAATCCGTCAGGCGCAAGAGTTGTATTAAAAGGAAAAAGATCCGGGGGGCGGTATGAAGGAGTGACACCGCTGGATATTCAGGTAAATCCTGATTGGTATAATATTGAGGTTAGCAAAGCAAACTATATCCCTAATTCAAAGAGTGAATTAGTAGATGTAAAAACTCGTGATAAAGTGGAAATTCACCGCCAGCTTATTGCTGATGATGGTGTAGAGGGATTGATGCTACAGGCAGAGCGGGCCGAAGCGGAAGAGGACTGGGTAAATGCAGTTCAGTATTATGAACGAGTTAAATCCGTTAACAAGGCTCAGTATTTTGCCGCACAGAACAGAATGGGCATTATCTACCTTAATCATGAAGATGATCTGGAAAAGGCCATTAATTCATTTAAGGAAGGTCTTAAGTACAAGAAAAATGATTATGCCCTTCATTTCAACCTGGCTCAGGCCTATTACCGGGCACAGGACTATAATATAGCTATAGAAAGTGTCAATGAGGTCAGCAGGTTGAAAGCAAGAATTCCACCGGCAAAGTTACCTGGAATTGAGGCTGATATTGTTTTTTTAATAGGCAACTGTAAATATGCATTATTCAGAAATGAAACAGATATTCAAACTAAAAATAAAATTGGTTATCAGGCTATTCAGGCATACAGCGATTTTATTGATCAGGCTCCTGTAACATTAGCACAATATGAAGAGAAAAAAAAGGTGGCACTTGAGGCCCTTGGTAAAATAAGAAAAGATGTTCAGTAATTGATATAAATACAGGAGTATGGAATGCCCCTTCAGTTTAAAAAGATATGGGAAATTAAATTTTTTGTTGTTCTGAATCTGTTGATCTTTACATCAGGTCTTCATGGGCAGGTTAAGCTTATAGATCTGCCTGATGATGTTCAGTTAAAAGGGCAAATTTATCATCCTTTGTTTGCGCCTGCCAAACCTTATCTGGTTGCTTATGAACGGCAGGCAGGTGATAAACAAAAATTATTTATTTACAATATTTTAAGTGGTAAAGTTCATAGTGTTTCGGCTGTAACCAATAAGGTAAAAGAATCGAAAGATGCGTTTTCTTTATTAATGAGCCCTCAGTCTACACGGCAATTGTCAATTTATGAAGGTCAGTTGGATTGGCGTCCAATATTGGATGCAAAGGGAAGGCAATGGTTTATTTTTGTCAGCAGTGGTGAACACAAGTCTTATGATTTGTATCTGTCATATGTGGATCAGAATGGACAGGTTGCCAAAGAACAGCCAATCAGGCTTGAACGTGTGGGGACAGACCATTTCCCCCGCTGGTCCCCGGATGGAAATAAATTGATTTTTGTAGGTCAAGGCAAGAAAGGTATGGATCTTTATTTATGTGATCATATGAATAAGGTTTTAAAGACAGGTAAAGGGACTAGCTTTCACCTGGAGCGTATTACTGCAAATAGCGGTGATGACAGTTATCCTGTATGGTCTCCCGGCGGACGGTATATTGCCTATCAGGCAGAGATACAGGAAAAAGGGATTCTTAATGTATGTATCAGCCTGATTGATGTCAACAATATTAAACGGCAGCCAATACGCCTATCTGCTGAATTAAATATGTATAACGAATACAAACCATCTTGGTCGGCTGACTGCCGCTTTATTGCATTTTATATGGATCACATGCCTGTTACAGGTATGGCTGGCAATCAAATGCAGGATATCTGTGTACTTCAGATCATCAGAAATGTACAAACCGGAAATATTTCCGGAGGTAAAGTGATCAGTGGGTTTTCCAAACGGCTGGCTGAAAATGTGTTGCCCAACTTACATGCCGGGCCATTATGGTATGGTGGTACTGATGCGCAAAGTAAAAAATACATTATTTTTGCAGAGAAGAATGAGAATAGTTTTAATCCTCTGATAATCAAGGATTTTTCAACTTGGCGTGAGGGGAAACAATACCAGACGGGCAAGTTTTCAGAACAACTAGGTACCAAATTAAATCGTGAATTGACGCTGACCCGGTGGCCGGGAAGGACGGTATTTGCTTTTGTGGCCCAGGAAGGGGATATAAATCAATTGAAACTGGCTTCATTAAAAAATACAAAAGGTAAATACAAAAAATACATCCCTCGTGAGTTGGACCGTAGTAAAGCAGTTGCAAAATCTATTATTCCGGGATTAGGGCAATTTTATAAAGGGCAGAAACTTAAAGGGTCGATGTTTATCCTCAGTGAGGTGGCAGCTGTTGCCGGTGTTGTGTTGTTTCAGTCACAGCTTGCAGCTCATTATGATGATGTAGAAAAATATAAGCAGCAGTATGCTGAGGCTGTGCTTCCTGAAGTAGCCGATGAAAGATACAGACAATGGAAGAATAGTTATGAAGATTGGGAGTCTGCACAAAAGATGCGGAATATTTTTGCTATCAGTGCTATTGGAATTTGGGGACTGAATTTGCTTGACAGTGCTTTGGGTTTTCCCCGTATGCTCAATGAGCCAATCATGTTTAATGAAGATATTCAGCTGCGTTTGGCTCCTATGGTTTCAGGCAATCTGTTACGTTCCGGCACTACTTTGAGTATGGGGCTTCAGCTTACATTTTAATCTCCAGTCATGAGGGAATCATGCTATGAAAAAATATTTTTTATTCGTCTTTTTACTGCTTTTATTTGCGGCTGGCTGTAGTAAGAATCCTGCCGAACCTGTTAGGGATAATCCGTATGATGAGGGTGCAATGCTGTCTGCTGCACCGTTGTTAATGGCACCTAACAATGAGCAGGATGTTAATCCTGACCAATTTGTCTTGAGCTGGGGTAATGTTAGTAATACAGAGGCCTATGCATTGTGGATTTCTGCATCGGACAGCACGGTTCAAAAACAGAATACAATGTTTGACACCCTTATTACCGGCATATTCCAGGAAATAGTCAATTATACAATTAATAAGTTTACATATGTTGATACAATCATCAATTACTATTGGCGTGTCAGAGTTGTAGAACCGGATTCAGGACGGTGGTCGGCAGTGAGGGCGTTTCGGATTACAGAACAGCCAGCTATCACCGTAACAGCTCCTAATGGTGGAGAAAATTGGGAAGTTGGCAGCACACAGTCGATTGCCTGGACATCCAATAAAACAAGCGGCAATGTTAAAATAGAGTACAGCTCCGACAACGGTACAAGCTGGTCAGATATCATTGCCAGCACAACCGATGA
>JAGLOF010000179.1 GCA_023139105.1 bacterium | reverse complement strand
TTTATAGATCTGCCCCGTGAGGGGGGAGTAGTTCAACCCGCGCTTGCTACGGCCACGCCCGCTTTGTTTGTGCGGTACGATTGTGTCATGCTTACGACCGCTTCGCGGTCGTCCTACGCACGGCTGACCGGCGGAAGTGTGCTCGACTGTTCGAATTATTTTCAATGTGGCGTTTGCGACAGGAACGTTTGGGCGCGCCGCTAAAACGCAAATCGTTAGCCAACATCTTCATTCCAGCAAATTATTGGTCTATTGATAGGTGATAGATAGGCAATACGAAGAAGTGGTTGGTATCATCCTTGAAGAACGTAATCTACAAGGAGAAACAGAGATGAAATCAATCATTATCATTGGATCGGGCATGGGGGGATTGGCAACAGGCATTTACGGACAATACAATGGCTTCAATACTACAATATTTGAGGCTCATTCTTTGCCAGGAGGACAATGTACCAGTTGGAAGCGTAAAGGGTATGTCTTTGATGCCTGTTTACATACATTGAACGGTTTCAAGCCTGAGACCAAGGTTAATGCGTTCTGGCAGGAATTGGGGGCAATGCCGTGCGAAATGGTTGAGAGAAATGAATTTGTAAGCGCTGTTCTCCCGGATGGGACACATTTTCATAACCATTACGATATTAAAAAATTAGAATACCATTTGAAGCAACTATCACCAGATGATGCTGATGTCATTGATGAATATATCAACGGGATCAAGTCTTTCCTGGGAGAATTAGACTGGTTTGGCATTTCGAATTTTGGAACCTTTTGGGAAAAGCTCTCTTTAGTACCATTTTTTCTTCCAAAGATAAAGTACTTCAAATATACAATGGGATCTTTTGGTGAACGATTCAGGCATCCATTTCTTCACAAAGCGTTTCCACTGATCCGCTATTCTGTGCCAGATGTGCCCTTATTTGGATATCTTGCTGAGCATTCCAGTTATATCTATGGCGATTCTGGCTGGCCTAGGGGAGGCGGGATGACATTGTCCAAGAATATGGCCTCCCGTTATCAAGAATTAGGAGGAACGATCCGTTATCGGAAGAAAGTAGTCAGAATATTGACTGAAAATAACCGTGCTTGTGGTGTTGAGTTAGAAGATGGCACACAGCATAAAGCCGATTTTGTTGTCTCAAACGCAGATGGCCGGAAGACAATTTTAGAGATGCTTGAGGGGCGATACATGAATAAGAAGGTTTCTCAATACTGTGAACCGAACTCAGAAGATAATGATATCGCCTTTTCGGTGTTTGTGTGTTTGGGCGTGAAGCGCGATTTATCATCCTATCCTTCATTCTTAATCATGTTTTTGGATCAACCTGAAACTATTGGTGGACATAACTGTGATCATCTTGGTATGCAAATATTTGGATTTGATACCAGCATGGCGCCTTCTGATAGAGGTGTTATCAAAGTTGAATTGTCCGGAAAGCCCTCATATTTTTCCCAATTATATCAGGATGAGACTGCTTACCAGGCAGAGAAAAATAAGATTGCCGAACAGGTCATCGCTTTACTTGAAAAACAATTTCCTGGTCTTCGAGAAGATATTGAAGTGATTGATGTATCCACACTGTGCACATGGGAACGTTACATGGGAGGCACGCAGGGGCATAATAATTTTCCAAGAAAATATAAAGACTTGACGGATATTCGCAATGTTCTTGATTTTATATTTGGCTTGAATAGGATATATACTCTTCCGGGTTTAGGAAACTTTTTCTTTGCCGGTCAATGGGTTACTTCAATGGGATCGCTATTTTCAAATGCATTGACAGGGAAAACCGTTGTGCAAAAAATCTGCAAAAAATCTGGTGTGAAATTCACAGAATCATGAGATACTTACTAAAGTAGGCTAACCCTAATTGCACCTGACTTCGCTGTGCTCAGGGCTAACGCGGGGCGAAAATGCAATCTAGAATTATAGTTTTCAAATGTTGGAGAGCTAAATCGCTCAGCAGGTGAATATTTCGTTAGCCATCAACGTCTTCATAATAATCTATATGATATAAACAGGAATATTGTCCCTGAGAAAGCCGTCTTCTTTATCTTCAATCAGAATGTTTGCGTATAAAACACAGGATTTTATTGACAACGCTGCCTGGAGAGCACATACGAGACGACATGATGGGAACAAAGACATTATGCTGACAAATGAACAGAACAAGGAGACGGAGAACGAGATGAAGATTACGATTCGACATGAACGTCCGACCGACTATCGGCGCGTCGAAGAACTCACACGAAGTGCTTTCTGGAATCTTCATGTTCCAGGATGTGATGAGCACTTTTTGGTGCACCAGTTGCGGACCCATCCAGATTTTATCAAAGAGCTCGACTTTGTGCTCACCAAAGACCAGGAGATCATTGCCAATATTATGTTCTCAGCGTCGTATCTGGTGAACGAAGATGGTGACAAACTGGAGACCGTAACATTTGGACCCGTGAGCGTCCTTCCGACCTATCAAGGGCAAGGGATTGGCTCACAACTGATCACGCACGCCATTGAGCGGGTGACGACGATGGGGTATCCTGCCATCATTATCTGGGGAAATCCCGGTAATTATTGCAAGTTCGGATTTACGGCCTCAAAAACCTACAACGTGAGTATTTCAAACAAGAAGTATCCATGTTGCCTTCTTGTGAAAGAGTTAGAATCAGGGATTCTCGCGCATCACCAGTGGCAATTCTATGAAAGCGACGTATTTCACCTCGATCAAGAAGAATGTGAGAAATTTGATCAGACGTTTGATCCATTAGAAAAAGCCACACACTATACGCAAGAGGAGTTCGCTATTTTGAGTCATGCATATCTTGAATAATCGATCATCATGAAACGATATATTCCCTTGAATTGCGAGTAAATGGCTAACGAATAAGATTTGCACTCGACCTATGGTCGAGCGGCAAATCGGGACGTGGAGCATGGCTGACGGATGTGGCCGGGATTATTTGCATTTTTCATAAAATGAGTATCTGGTCAGAAGAGAACAAAAAACGCAAACTTTTTTTGATAATCTTAAAATTTATTTGAATCACTTAAATTCTTTAACTTTTCGTGTCTGTTTTATGCCGGTGAGGGGTTGTGCGTTTAAGTTCCGAAATTCAATTGAGGAGTAATAAATGACGACACTCGTAGTTGGAGCAAGTGGCGCAACGGGTCAGTTGCTGGTGGAACAGCTGCTCAAACGAGGGCAGAATGTCAGAATTATTGTTAGATCGCCCGATAATCTGCCGAAATTTTTCTATAACGACGATAACCTGTTTGTAATCTCAGCAAGCGTCCTGGATCTTAGTGATGATGAGATGATTCACCATGTTAAAGAATGTGAAGCAGTGGTTTCGTGTCTGGGACACAATTTAAACATTAAAGGCCTTTTCGGCAAACCACGCAGGTTAGTAACGGACTCAGTTCGCCGACTGTGCAACGCAATTAGAGATAGCAAACCAAACGAACCGATAAAATTTGTACTTATGAACACTACGGGCAACAGCAACCGTGATCTTTCTGAGCCAATTTCGTTTGGCCAGAAATGTGTTATTGGGCTTATTCGTCTACTGTTGCCTCCGCACGTGGACAACGAAAAAGCTGCCGATTATTTGCGCACTCAGATTGGTCAAAATGATGAAATGATCGAGTGGATTGCAGTTCGTCCCGATACATTGATAGATGAAAGTGAAGTATCCGAATACGAGATTTACCCTTCTCCGATTAGAAGCGCAATATTTGATGCAGGCAGAACCAGCCGCATTAACGTGAGTCACTTCATGGCTAATCTAATAACTGACCATAACACATGGATCAAATGGAAGGGGCAAATGCCCGTGATTTATAACAAAATAGAATAGTGATCGTCCTGGGGCTGTGCACCCGGGCGTATAATTGATGGGGCTTCGCCCCATAAAGATAACACACCTAACCAGAACAGTACACCTATATGAAAAGATATAAAATATATCCTGAAACGAAATCATTTTATTTCCCTACACTTACTGATTTCTGAAAAGTGGATTACTTATAAAATGAATTACATACATAATAATCATGTTCGTAAAGGTTTTGTTGAGACAGCTGAGCATTGGAAAGACAGCAGTGCCTAGAACTGGATTGACGGAGATGATACACTTATTAAAATTGACAAAGGATTGATTATGTAGCAGGGGCATAGCCCCCACAAAGCATAAGTGCCCAGGGGCACAGCCCCAGGGCGATCGTGACATCTCAATTAATGTAACAGCTGAATTGGTGAGTTTGCACGGCCAAAAGGCACGTGCCACACAATTATAATGGTCACCTGTCGAACTTAAGGTTCCAGTTTATTTCTTTATGGGAAGGTTCGATTATCAAACTCCCTGGAAATTGGTGGAGCAATATTTTGCAAGTTTAACTGCTCCGTACAAGGAAATTGTCTGGTTCGAAGAGTCTGGGCATATGCCCAATTTGGAGGAACCTGAAATATATCAACAGTTATTGATTAATAAAATTTTGCAGAGGAAGAGGTGATAATTGAATTCCCAATATATAAGTCCGGTGAGATTTGGTGATTCATCATTTAGAAACCGAATTGTTAGCTGCTAGAATGGTAAATAGCAGTTGCCTGTTTGATGTAATTTTCCTATCTTAGTAAATCATCTACCTACTACATTCTGTGAACCATCTTATTAAGAGTATTTCCTGAGTATATACAGCAATTGTATGAAGTATATGAGAGGAGTTAAAATGGCTTATCTGCAATCATTAAACAGTGATGAAATGTCTGTCGTTGATAATGTACTTGAGGCAGTTGAATTCTCTGAAGGCACCTGTATCTTAGAGCAGGGGAGTGAGGGTGATAGTTGCTACTTCATTGATGCCGGAACAGTTCGGGTTGAATTTGACACAGGAGAATTGGATACTGATGTTGTCCTTAATTATTTAGAACCCGGAATGGTTATGGGTGAATTCTCATTACTTGATCATCAACCTCGATCGGCAACCCTGTTTGCCCACACAGATGTGACAGCAAAGAAATTAACAACTGAGAAATTTGCCGGGCTCTTAGCTTCCCATCCCCAGGTTGGAATTAAGATGCTAACTGCCATGTCCATGAACTTGATAGGAATAGTGAGGAATACCAATAAACAGTTGGCTGATTTTATGTCAATGGGTAGTTCGACTGCACATGTTGATCAGATGATTAATGATGCTCTTAAAGCCCAGGCACTATTTCAAGATTGGCCAGAAGCAAAGGTGGATGCCCTCCTTAAAGATATGGTTGATGCAATTACTGCCCAGGCTGATGCTCTCGCCGAAGAAACCGTAGAAGAGACCGGGTTGGGTGTTGCAGCAGATAAAGCTGCCAAGATTAGATTTGCCAGTCAGGGCGTATTTGATGTGTTTGTTGGCAAACCTGCAGCAGGTCTGATCGAATTTAATAAAGAAAATATGATCGAAGAGATTGCCACACCCATGGGTGTGATTCTCGGAATTATCCCTTTAACAAATCCTGTCCCAACGATGATATTTAAAGCGTTGATCTGTCTTAAATCCCGTAATGCTCTGATTATGAGCTGTCATAGAAATGGCATGAAGGTAGGGACCAGAGCAGGGGAGATCATGCAGGCTGTGCTTGAGAAGCATGGTGCCCCGGTCAATCTTATTCAATGGATTCGTAAACGCTCAAGTCGCAAATTGACAAACATGTTTATGCGTCATCCAGACATGTCATTCATCCTGGCAACTGGTGGACCAAGTATTGTGAAAGCTGCCTATAGTTCAGGGACACCTGCAATTGGAGTCGGAGCTGGTAATGCACCCGTTTATGTTACAGCGGATGCTGATATCGAAGCAACAGCTGAGATGGTTATCTCAAGTAAAAGTTTTGATTGTGGCGTTATTTGTGGATCTGAGAATAATCTCATCGTTAATGCATCGGTGCGAGATAAATTCTTAACAGCTCTGGTAAAACATGGGGCCAAGGTTCTCAATTCTGAAGAGATTGAACGTCTTGAAGCAAATATGTATGATAAAGAGAATGGCAGATTCAATATATACATGGTTGGGAAAACAGCCCAGGTCATAGCAGAGAAAGCTGGAATCGCAGTTGATGATACAACCAGATTGCTTATTGTACCTTTAGTAAAAGAGAAAGCGGTAGGACCTTTTGGTCATGAGAAGTTGGCTCCGGTACTATCACTCTTCACGGTACAAGATGAAGCCGAGGCATTCGCGCTTTGTAATGATATACTAGTGCAAATGGGTAGTGGGCATACAGCAATCATTCACACCCATGATCAAGGTCTCGCTGAACGGTATGCTGCGGCCATGCCAGCCAGTCGTATCCTTGTAAATGTAGGGGGATCACTTGGGTGCATTGGTGGTGGAAATGGTTTACTGCCATCTTTGACATTAGGGTGTGGGACATCGGGAGGAACTTCTACGACTGATAATGTTACCTATAAGAATTTACTGAATATTAAACGATTGGCTTTCGCCTTATAACGAAAGAAGCTGGTTGATGTATTATGATAGATTTTGAATGGGCCTTTTTCATGGGCTCATTCTTTATTTATATGGTAGATTCTTTTTCCGATGTTGTTTAGTATTGCCAATAACGAGTAGGGATATATAAATATAATTTATTTTTTTAAAACCAATGAAATATCTTTCGTAAGTTTGTGTATAAAAGATACCAATAAAACAAAAATCGAGAAAGAGTTAAAAATCGAAAAGATGGATGAGAAGATGTTACTTGATCCTCGTATGTATATTCTCAAAAAAGATGGTGAAATTCTTTTTGCCCTCTTGGATAGTGCGGTGGCTGAGACAAATTGCTGAACGGCAACCAAATATTTTTGTTCATTGGGGTGTTTTGTACAAAAACGTCTGAACGATGGGAGCCGGATGAATCGAGAGGTTCACGTCCGGTTCTGAGAGAGCCTGAAGGGGAAGTCCCTTTGGGCTACTCACCAAAGAGAGCGGCCGGGTATGTTGGCTGTTCTCTCTTGATGTTTAATAAGTCAAAAAGAACTTGTAACGTAACAGTGTACACTCTATATTCAGATATAGCTAATTCATAACTATCCAGTTCGTTTGATAGCCAATAATAATTTATATGTCGTATTTAACCGAATTGTTAAATCAGGAGACGCTTTTTTTACTTAATTTTTAAGAGAATGAATCGTTTTTTAATGTATCAATTATTTTGTGATACTGTAATTTTCATTATTTGAAACGACCAATATTAATATCAAAAATGAAAATGGTTCAAATTACTTTTTATATATAATTTCTACAAGCTTGTTTTTTGTATTGCAGATGCTCTTTTATAGATGTGCAAAGGTGGGATTAAACATGAAACGTCGTACTTTTTTAAAAACTGCCGGATTATCATCGTTCTATCTGCCTCAATTTTTTTCCTGTACAAAAAAAAAATCCATGACATATTTTGAGCCAACAGATAAACGATTCGCCCATCTTGAGATTATAGGAAGTTACAGAGAGATTGGTTATCAGATTGGCCATGTTTTTAAAAAGAATATTAAAGAAATCATCAGTCGTAGGATTGAATGGCATTCCGGGTTGATCAATATTTTAAAATCAAGAGAAGGCCGAATGTTATCCGATAAACTTTTTGAGCTTTCACAAAAACATTTTCCAAACGTAATTGAAGAGATAAAAGGTATGGCAGATGGGGCAGGCATTCACTTTGATGATATTTGGGCCATCAATATTAAATCCGAGTTAGGGGCAGTAATAAAAGAGCCGCCCGGTTGTTCCAGCATTTTCGTAAAAGATGATAAGAATATGTGGTTATTCCACAACGAAGACGGCCATACTGCCTATAAAGATATAATGTTTACGATTAAAGTAACTCCACCTTCCGGTGTCTCCTATATCTCGATGGTCTATCCGGGAACTATTACCGGTAACGGGCCGTCATTAAATAGCCGTGGAATTGTCCAAACTACAAACTATATCGGTAGTACAAAGAGTGAAATTGGTCTGCCGCGCTATGTCCTTGGCCGGGCAATATTAGAAGCAAAAGATTTAAATGAAGCTATTCAAATTGCCACGTTTGAACCACGTGCCTATCCCTACCACCATCATCTCGCCAGTTTTGCTGAAAAAAGATATACATCGATTGAAACCATTCCCGGAACCTCCGATGTAAAGTATCAGAATGGGATTTATTTTCACACCAATCATCTTCTATCCGAAAATACAAAGGATTACAAATTTCAGGATCAGGAATATAAAAATAGCTCATCTCTTTCCAGGTACATTGTGATTAATGAGAAATTAAATCAACTTGAA
>JAGLOF010000178.1 GCA_023139105.1 bacterium | reverse complement strand
TATCTGATTGTCCTGAGGACAGTGAATGGTGTAAGAACACAGAAAGTTGTCATGATGCGGTAAACTCATGAAGAGAAAGAACATAAGTTTAATGGCAAATTAAAATAAGTGGAGGTTTAACATGAAGAACATGCAAAGAATCTTAATTCTTTTAATGCTTGTCCTGTCCATATCTGTACAGGGTGCCGATATGGTAGTCAGCGGCGGTGGAACGTTATTAGTCAACGGCCCTTATACGAACATGGGAACACATGCTTCACTCTCCAATGGAGTTGATTACTATCAGAAAGGCAGCATATATCTATATAGATATTATCATGCCGGGGCTGACGAATATTTCTGGCAGCTGAGTAATTCATTAGGTGCCTATACCTTTGAAAATGGATACTATATCACTATCGGCTCAAATGACACACCCAATGGATATACATTTGATGATGCTGGTCACTTGGGGACGGCTCCCATGCCCAGTGTAACGGGAACAACAGGGGCACTGAACATGGTGGCTTCAGGTGCCGCCACCGCCATTGTCAATGGGAATTACCTGAATCAGGGAACACATGCCACACTGTCAGACGGAGTGAATTACTATCTTAAGGGCAATCTTTATCTTTATCGAAAAAACAATGGCGGCCCTGAGTCAACCGGCTGGTATATCAGTACTGAACTTGGTAGCAGCCGCCAGGATGAATGCTATTATGCCGGTGGCGGTGCAAATAACACACCTGTCGGTTATACACTGGACGATGCCGGCAGTCTGGGTTTAGCGGCATCTTATCCAATAATTAATGAACTCAGCCTGTCTGTAGAGTTGATATCGTATTCAACAGTACTCTCACACCGGGGGGTGGAAGTGAAGTGGACTACAGAATCAGAAACAGACAACCTGGGTTTCATTCTGGAACGCGCCGTAGAGAAGCAATGCAATGCGTCTCTACTGTGGCAGACCATTGCATCATATGAAACCCATACGCAGCTGCACGGACAGGGCAGCACATCACAGCGCACAGAATACACATTTGTTGATAATGACGTGAAGCCCGGAGAGACATATATCTATCGTTTGTCAGATGTCAACACCGCAGGTGAAATCAATGTCTATGATGATATCTCAATAACATTGGAACAAGCTCCGGATCAGACAGTTCTTGCCCCCCCCTTCCCCAATCCATTCAACCCTGAAACCAAGATTAATTATCAACTGTCAGAGGCCGGACCTATGGAGATATTCATCTATGACCTGCTGGGGCGCAAAGTACGAACATTGGTGAATGAGGAACAATCGGCAGGATCATACAATGTGTACTGGCATGGTGATGATGTGTCCGGAAGTAAAGTGGCCACGGGAACCTATCTGATCGTGCTGAAGACAGTAGAGGGAGTGAGGACGCAGAAGGTTGTGATGCTGCGGTAGAATGTTATAAGCACGCTCTTTAAAAAAACAGATCCACATAAAACGACAAATGAGAAAATTCAGCATAAAGTGACAGAAATTTAGTGAGAGTATAGGTATGGGTGCCATGCTCCAGGTGGCATCCGTACTCCCACAATATTTACCTTGAATCTTTTCCAATAAATAATTAACTTATCAACATCTCTAACTCATATGAGACATCTATGGCTTGCTTCCGCAGAAATCCATCAGGAATACTCTATGCAATATTTGCATCCTTTTTACTGATGTTGAACTGCACAGACAGCCTTCCTGCAGAAAACTTATCCCCGACCATCGAACTCAAAACCGGCTGGCAGTACCGCATAGGTGACTCCCCGACGAATTCCAGCGGCCATTATGTCTGGCTGGATGACAGCCTGAATTCGGTAGACTGGACATCCGTCAGCAGCCTGAAAGAAATACAGACAGAAGAACCAATGCAGAGCCTGTGGCTTCGCATCCCGGTGCCTGAATGGGAGGGAGGCAATCCAGGTCTGTTCATTCGGGGGGCCAGGCAGATCATGCAGGTCTGGCTGGGAGATGAACTGATCTATCAATATGGCGATTTCAGTCTCATCGATGAAGCCCGTTTCAAGGGCTGGCGTCACCATCTCATTCAACTCCCTGACGAATGGGACAATCGCCTCATCTCTTTCCGTATCTGGTCAAGCGGTGCTGATGCAAAAATAGGCACCCCGGTTCTGTTCGGGGATGTACAGGCCATGCTTCGTGCCCAGGTAATGAGTAATCTGGATGAAATTATTCTTGGATCGCTTTTCATCATTCTTGCTCTCTGCGGGATCTTTTTCATTACTCGTTCCAACCGCGATCCGATCTTTATACCGGTCAGTCTTCTTTTGATGTCCATGGGTGTGATCACCCTCAGTAATTCTCCGTTGCTTCAGACTCTGGTGAATGCGCCGATGCTGTTTTTTTATCTGGATCTTTTTTCCATGTCCATAGCTTCTGTCTGGGGATATCTTCTGCTGGAAAAGATCATCGCAGAGAGGTACAGAAACGTCTTTCGCCGCTTTTGGCAGATTCATCTCGCTTATGCCATATTTATGGTACTGTTTGTTCTGCTTGCTTCAGGATCCAATTTCGATATTCTTTATATCCTTGACTTTAGCCTTTCAACCGTTACGATCTTGTGGGGTCTGGCCGTGATTTTGAAAAGCCGCCGCCGGTTGAGTGCGGAAGTGAAAATCGTAATGTCGGGAATGGTGGCGCTTATTCTTGTCATTCTGATTGAATTGGCTGTATTTCTTACCACTGCATCCGATAGCGCAGAATCCATCCCGATACAATGGTTTCATTTCGGGGCACTTCTTTTCGCGGTCAGTCTGGTCCGGGTGGCCGTTTACCGGTATATGGAGTCCTTGCGCCAGAAAGAGGCGGCCCAAAAGGAGGCGATGCAGACAGTGATTCGAAATGAGCAGCTGAAAAGCGAGATGGCGCTCAACCGGCTCGAGTCGGAGAAGTGGCAGGAGATGAACCGGCTGAAGTCACGCTTTCTGGCCAACATCTCCCATGAACTCAGAACGCCCTTGACGCTCATTCTGGGAAACGCAGAACAGCTGATCAATAAAAATCATAATGATGAGGTAAACGAGCGCTCCCGCCTGCTGAAGAAACACGGCATGCGACTACTCACCCAGGTCAATCAATTGCTCGACCTCTCCAAACTGGATGCAGGCAAAATGAAACTGAAGGCTGCCGAAAAGGATATCATTTTTCTTATTAAAGGCATTTTTCACTCCTTTGAATCCTTTGCTGAGCAGCATGATATTGAAATGATCTTTGAGTCTGATCAGGATTCGGTCACTCTTTTCTACGATCATGACAAGATGGAGACGATTGTCAGCAATCTGATCTCCAATGCCGTGAAATTCACCCCTGCCGGCGGTCGGGTGGAGGTGACGGTCTCTCAAAATGAGTACCTGGAGCTCAGGGTCTCTGATACGGGCCCCGGTATTCTCCCGGAGCATCTTCCCCAGATATTCGACCGCTTCTATCAGGCCGATCATGATGAGGGAAGCGAGCAGAAGGGCAGCGGCATCGGCCTGGCCCTGTGCCGCGAGCTTGTATGGCTGCATCACGGAGAGATCGAAGCCGCCAGTATTGAGGGCAGGGGCACTGTGTTTACCGTGAAGCTGCCCCTGGGGAGTGAGCACTTGTCTGAGGATGAGCTGGCTGATTCCAGTATTGGCGGTGAGACGACTAAAATCCCTTCAGTCCCCCTTGACAGGGGGAAGCGGGATTTGGGTGATGGGTCAGAGCCGGATGAAGTTATCCAGTTAGACTCGCAAGAAAACGCACCCCGGCAGAACGCTTTCCTCCCTAGAGGGGGGATAAAGGGAGGTGTCGGCGAAGAATCGGATAAAATTGATCTCCCCATCCTCCTCATCGTCGAAGACAATTCTGACATGCGCGTCTACATCCGGGAGGTGCTGACCGGCAGTTACCGCATCCAAGAGGCGGCCGATGGCGAAGCCGGTTTTGCCCGGGCCGCAGAACTCATCCCCGATCTAATTATCAGCGATGTGATGATGCCGAAAATGGATGGGTATGTACTTTGTGAAAAGCTGAAGACCGACCAGCGCACCAGCCACATCCCGGTGGTGCTGCTCACCGCCAAATCCGGCAAAGAGAGCAAGATGGAAGGCCTGGAGCAGGGCGCGGACGACTATCTTGTCAAACCCTTTGAATCGGATGAACTCAAAATCCGGGTGAAAAATCTTATCGATCAGCGCATCAGGCTCCATGAGCGCTTCACCCGTGAATTGCTTCTGGAACAGCATGGTCTGGAGATCACCTCCGCCGATCAGGTTTTTGTGTCCCGGGCTGTGGCGTTAATCGAATCTCATATAGAAAACTCAGAACTCTCGGTGACGTGGTTCAGCCGGGAAATGGGATTGAGCCGCTCTCAGCTTCACCGGAAGATGCAGGCCGTTGTCAACCAGTCGCCCAGCCAGTTCATCTCGACAATTCGTCTTAAACGAGCCGCCCTGCTGCTCAGGCAGAAGGCGGGTACGGTGTCTGAAATCGCCTACCGGGTCGGCTTCAACAATCCGCCCTATTTTCACCGCTGCTTCCGCGAGCAGTACGGCGTGACACCAGCGGAGTATGTACGTCAAGGGTAACCGCGTTATCCATCCTCCCGGAGGCTCGAAGCCTCCGGGAGGATGGATAACAAGCCAAATAGAATGTCACTGCGAGGGAGCCCTTCTGTTGGGGTGACCGCGGCAGTCTCCCTACGACTTGCCCTGCACATTATGTACATCTGTGCCGTCCAGGCGGAGATTGCTTCGGCAAAAACCGCCAGTAATGACATTCTCTTCCTCTTTATCATTTTCATCTATTTTCATGCCTAATCCTTCCTGTTTGCGACATAAGTGCATTACTTTGCGACATGCGTATATAGTCCCCTTCCTCTTTATTCACTAGTTTTAACATGTTCTGTTATCTATTTCAATAGTCCCCTTATCATGAGGCCATTCATGACGCCTATGGAAAAAGCCTTTTTGCAGCATGCCGAACAGATTGTCAACGATCGCCTTCACGACGCCGCTTTTTCTGTGGAAGCTCTGAGCCGCATGGCGGGCTACAGCCGTTCTCAGATGCACCGGAAACTCAAACAGCTCACCGGACTGACGGTTCGCCGGTTTATCAAGAGGCAGCGGCTGCAGCGTGCGGCAGGCTGGCTGAAGACCCGACCGATGTCAGTAGAACAAATTGCCGGAGAGATCGGTTTCAGCAGTGTCTCCTATTTCAGGCGGTGTTTCAAGACGGAGTATGGTGTGACGCCGGGGGAGTATGTGCGGGAGAATAATTAATGGTTAACGATTAAAGAATTGTTATGGAGAGAGAGAATATCGAACCGCAGAACACCGAATGTCGAATATCGAAGGAGAGCATACTTCATCATTCGTAATTCAGTGTTCGATATTGGTTATTCATTTTTATAAACGGAGCACCCCATGAAAATAAAAGCCATCATCCTCGTCCTGCTCATCAGCGCCGCAGCCCTCCGGGCCCAGGTGCCCGTGATCTCCAACGTCAGTTTCGAGCAGCGAACCGACGGCAGCCTGATAGTGGATATCTACTATGACCTGTCCGACGACGACGGCGAGAACAAGAAGATCGTCGTCGAGGCTTCGGCTGACAACGGCGCCACCTGGACCCTGGCCTGCACCAGCCTCACAGGAGACGTTGGTACAGGCATAGCACTTGGTACTGGCAAACATGTGGTGTGGGACTTTTTCGCGGACAACCCCAATGTCAGTGGTGATCAGTACATTATTCGTGTGAAAGCACTTGAAACCGGCACGATGACCGACCAGGACGGCAATGTCTACCAGACCGTGAAGATCGGCAACCAGTGGTGGATGGCCGAGAACCTGCGGGTGACTCATTACCGAAATGGCCATCCTGTTCCTCAAGTGTATAACAAAACCGATTGGGCAAATGTAAACATTGGTGCGTGCTGTTATTACGACAACGATGCGGGCGATGCAGCGACTTACGGCTGTCTCTACAACTGGGCAGCGGTCACCCATGTCAGCAACCTGGCGCCATCAGGCTGGCATGTGCCCAGTGATGCTGAATGGGATACATTAACCACCTATTTAGGCGGAGAAAGCGTCGCCGGCGCCAAACTGAAAGAAGAAGGATATTCTCATTGGAACAGCGGCAATTTAGCCACCAACGAAAGCGGCTTTACTGCGCTTGGGGACGGTTACCGCGCCAGTAGTGGTGTTTTCCAATTCAGGCACTCCGTTGTCATGTTTTGGTCGAGTACAGTGTTCTATGATCACGCGTGGTGCCGGAGCATTAATCACAATGAATTAAAAGTTTGGCCACACGTCTACCTTCAGTCTTTTGGTTTTTCTGTGCGGTTAGTCAAAGATGACTAGTTGACTATTTGATTATTTGAGATATGGGGCACAGTCCCGGTGTAAAAGTTTTATCGATCCAAGAAGGAATATTATATGATAAAATCAGTTTTAATTGCAGTGTTACTTCTGTCGACCGCGCCGTGCATCATGGCCGACACCGGCCTGGGCGTCTCGCCTGCTGGAACGCTGACAGCCACGGCACCCGCCACGCCAGTGCTGAAAAGCCCGGCCCATGGCGCCACTGCTGTCACCCTGCCCGCCGTGGTCCAGTGGGACTCGCTTGATCATGCGGCATCCTACACCCTACAGGTCTCCACCGCCGAAGACTTCAGCAGCACGCTGATGAACCAGAGCGGTCTGACGGATACCAGCTACTCCGTCACCGGCCTCGACCAGGGCATCACCTACTACTGGCAGGTTCGAGCAACCAATCCGGCCGGAGACGGCAGCTACAGTACATACCGTGATTTTATCACCGAGTCTTCGCTGCCGGTGGAACTCTCAAGCTTCTCAGCCGAATCCGTGCCCGGCGGCGTGCTGGTGAAATGGACCACAGAATCAGAAACAGACAACCAGGGCTTCATCCTGGAACGCTCATCCTCCCCCGCCACCGTAGAGACGCATTGCAATACGTCTGCTCTGTGGGACCGGATCGCCACATACTTAACCCATAACAACCTCCGCGGACAGGGCAGCATATCACAGCGCACAGAATACACATTTACTGACCAATCTGTCCAGCCGGGCCACACATACACATATCGCCTCTCCGATGTAAGCACAGATGGTGAAATACATATATATGATGACATATCAATAATATTGGAAGATGCACCGGATCAGACAGTTCTTGCCCCCCCCTTTCCCAATCCCTTCAACCCTGAAACAAAGATCGGATATACTATTGCCAAATCATCACCTGTCGAAATTACGGTTTACGATCTTCTCGGACGTAAAGTGAAAACCTTGATTGATCAGCAGCAAGCAACAGGCAGTTATAATATCTATTGGCACGGCCGCGACGAAGCAGGAATGCAGGCGGCGACCGGGAGTTATCTGATTGTGTTAAAAACTGTAGAGGGTGTGAAGACGCAGAAGGTTGTGATGGTGAGGTAAGAGCGCTAAGTAGTAAGTTAGAAGGATGAAGTAGAACAAAACCAGAAAACAAGCCCCGATGCACAGCTGTCGCATCGGGGCTTTCGTATAAAAGATTTTAATCAGCGTATGGCTTCGGCAGGACCAACAGGAATGCCAAGGAAGTACCAAATCAGCAGCAGAACAATCCAGGCAAGACCAGTAAAGACGGCATAAGGCAGGAGCAGACGAATTAAAGTGCCTATGCCGGCATCCTTACGATATTCGCGCAGCCAGCCCAATGCCAGAGGAAAGTATGGGTAAAGGGGAGAAATGCCATTTGTGGTGGAATCACCCAATCGGTAGACCAGCTGAGAGACGGCCGGTGATATGGGGTTTTCCAGATAGAGAAACATAGGCACAAGGATGGGGGCCAGCACGCCCCATTTGGCCGAACTGGAGCCTAAAAAGAGGTTGAGCACCATAACAATCAACATGGTGGAGATCAGCAGTAAAGGCCCCTGCACCTGCATGGTGTTCAGGAGGTTCGCTCCAGATATGGCCACAATCCGGTCCAGGTTGGACCACTGGAAAAAGGCCACAAATTGAGACATCACCAATATTAAAACCAGAAGCCCGGAAACACCCTTCACACTTTTGGTCATCATGGCAGGGATATCGGCCAACTTTTTGACTTTTCCCACAAAAATGCCATAAATCGCTCCTGGGATGGCAAACCAGAAAAAGAGAATGACTACCATGCCCTTGAAAAAAGGTCCCCGCATCACACTGGGCATGATCTCCATACGGACAACATTATCAGCCCGTACAACATTCTCTCCCTTGGGAAGGTAAAGGCGTACGGGATCATCGGCTTTCCACTCGACATCATCAATGGTGTTCAGAACAATTTCCTGACCCTGAACCATCACAACGTATTCTTCTGTATCTCCACTGCTGTTTAAGACCGTTGTGCCCTTGACAAAATGCAGTTTGCTGTTGGATTCAACATTCTTCATAGTGACAGATTGAATTTTCTGCGTATCATAACGCAAAATACCTTTTTCAGGCAATACCGTCAGTAATGCCAGAATGGTATAGAGTGTAACAGCAATACCAGACCAGATCAACCCTTTTCTCTGACCGGCCGGTGTCTCTTCATCCTGCACCTCAACGTCCATCTGTTCAACGGTGTTGCAGGCGGGCAGGGTAAAGCGCTTGGCCACCCATGTCATAACCAGGGCCAGCATAAAGACAGAGGCAATCATGAAATAGAGGTTTGACGATGCGCCCACATGCAGGTTGGGATCTTCAAGCGCGGCATTGGTAAAACCGGCCAGGAGTACATCGGTACCGCGAGGGATTAGCGTGGCCGTAAAACCTGCTGTACAGGCGGCGTAGGCCAGGATGACTCCGGCCATTGGATTCCGTCCCGTTTTTTTGAAGGCCAGAGCGGCCAGCGGCGGCACCACCACAATGCCGGCATCTGAGGCCAGGTTACCCATTATGCCCGCCACAACAATCACTGGAATTACCATAAAGTCAGGCACCTGTGTTACACGCCCCAGCATGGTCTCCATGAGGCCAGAATTAACCGACAGCGATACACCCATAAGCATGACCAACACCAAGCCTAATGGCGCAAAGTGTGAAAAATTGGTGACCATTTCCAGAACAAAACGTTGCAGCCCATATTGGGAAAACAAGCTTTGTGCAACCACGGTCTCACCGGATACAGGATGGGTGACAGAGACGTTTGCCAATCCACAGATGAGTGATGCGAGTATGATCACTGCTGCCAGATAGACAAAGAGCCAGAAGGGGTGGGGCAGTTTGTTACCGACGCGTTCAATCCAGGCCAAGAACTTATCCATTTAAGATGGTCTCCTCTCAGTATGAAACTTACTGTAACATGTGCATTATTTTTTACAATGTACCCAATGATACTAAAATTTTACACATTTTGAAAGTAAATTTCATGAATAATGTACCTAAAAGGCGTAAAGCAGAAAGTGGTGATGATTCGGTAAGCGCAAAAGCTATAAAATATAGATTCAGGGGGGCAAGTGCCCCCCCTCCTCCGTTGGAGCCGCATCATTCGCACTCGTAAATCCGTAAATCACTTCAATATTTCCCTTGAGATTTTCCCAACAACCTATTAACTTGTCCATATCCTTAACTCACATGAGACCTCCATGGCCTGCACCTGCAGAAATTCATCAGGAATACTCTATGCAATGTTTGCATTTGTGTTACTGTTGCTGAACTGCTCAGGCAGCCCACCACCAAAAAGTCCATCCCCAATCACAGAACTCAGCTCCGGCTGGCAATACCGCCTTGGCGATTCACCTGCCGATTCAAGCGGTCGCTTTATCTGGCTTGAGGACAGTTTGAATTCGAAGGACTGGACATCCGTCACCCATCTCAATGATATTCATCCCGACAACCAGGTCAAAGCCATATGGCTGCGAATAGAGCTCCCAAGTTGGCATGGCCCCTCCCCTGCCATTTACACCAATGGTGATGGCCAACTCATGCAGATCTACCTGGATGATGAACTCATTGATCAACACGGTAATTTCACTTCTATTGATAACGACCACTTCCTGGGCTGGCACCAACATCTGATTCCTCTGCCGGAACATTGCAGCAATAAAATTCTGACCTTCCGGATTTGGTCTAACGGGGATTATTCACGCCTTCAACCACCGGTTCAGTTTGGATCTATGGACAACATACTCAAGTCTCTCTTTAAAGCCGACCTAAACAAACTCATCCTTGGCGTCCTGTTTATACTGCTTGCCCTGGTCTTGGTATTGCTCTTTCTGTTTTTTGAAAAAAACACCCTCTTTCTCAAAGTCGCTTTTTACATCACGGCCATTGGAATGTTGATACTGAGCAATTCTCTCCTCATCAAAACACTGATCAATGCACCACTACTCTTTTTCTACATCGATACAATTTCATTATTGGCCATACCCATCGGTGAGTATCTTATTATTGAAAACATTATTATCACAAAATATAAACAGGTGATGCGTCGTTTCTGGCAAATCCATCTACTCAATCTTCTTGTTTTTATCGTGCTTCTGACCTTGCCCGGTAGAGAAGCGATAAACGTTTTCTTCGATCTGTTTTTCATTCTCTCATCCACGCTCACAATAGTGACTGCCGTAATAATCATTAAATGCCGTAAACAAGTAGGCTATGAAATCAAACTACTATTGGCCGGTTTCATCATCCTTTACCTGTTTATGGGACTAGAGTTGGGGCTCTATTTCGCCTCCGTCAAGAGTGGTGAGTTTTTTGTATTAAACTGGTTCCATTGGGGTGCTCTCTTTTTTGTGGCCAGCCTGGTCGGGATCATTATTTATCGATATAGCACCCTCAACAAGCAAAAATTGGCTGCACAGAAAGAGGTCATGGATTCAGCGTTGCAAAGGGAGCGATTGAAAAGTGAGATGACACGCCAGCAACTTGAAGCGGATAAATGGCAGGAACTTGATCAAATGAAATCCCGGTTTCTGGCCAATATTTCTCATGAGTTCAGAACCCCTCTCACGCTCATCCTGGGAACAGCCCGGCAGCTCATCGATGAACACCATAATGAGGCAGTGACCGAGCGGTCTCGTATGCAAGAGAAGCAGGGGAAGCGCTTGCTCAATCAAGTGAATCAATTGCTGGACCTCTCCAAACTGGATGCCGGTAAAATGCGGCTTCAAGCCGGGGAAAATGATTTCATCCCATTCAGCAAAGGAATATTTCACGCCTTTGACTCCTTTGCCGCTCAGCATGACATTGAAATGACCTTCCACACCGATGTTCAGACCATCAACCTGTTTTTCGATCACCATAAGATGGAAACCATTGTCAGCAATCTGATTTCCAATGCCATGAAATTCACACCCCCCGGTGGAAAAGTGGATCTTACCATCTCTGTCGATGAATGGCTGGAGCTGCGCGTAAGGGACACTGGCCCCGGGATTCCTCCCAAGCACCTTCCCCATCTGTTTGACCGATTCTATCAGGCAGACAACCAAAATTCAGTGGATCAGGGCACAGGTATCGGTCTGGCACTCAGCCGGGAACTAGCCAGGCTGCACCATGGAGAAATTCATGTAAGCAGTGAAGAGGGTGTTGGTTCAATCTTTACAATTCGCTTGCCGCTGGGCAGGCTGCATTTGCATGATGACGAGATCAAATCGATACCAGAAACAAAAATGGTTGATCTCAATTACCACTCCGATTCACACCAAGTAAAAGCCGTCGTGCAAACGCCATCCGTCGATGCAGACATTCCCCTGCTTCTTATTGTTGAGGACAATAATGACATGCGCACCTATATCCGGGAAGTGTTGTCCGGTTCTTATCGAATCAAAGAAGCGGCTGACGGCGAGGCGGGTTTTACACGAGCGTCAGAGCTCATCCCCGATCTCATCATCAGCGATGTGATGATGCCTACGATGAATGGATATCAACTCTGCGGAAAAATCAAAACCGATGAGCGTACCAGCCACATCCCTGTGATTTTGCTTACGGCCAAATCGGGTAAAGAGAGTAAGATGGAAGGCCTGGAACAAGGTGCTGATGATTATCTCATCAAACCCTTTGAGTCCGATGAGCTCAAAGTCCGTATCAAGAATCTCATCCAACAACGCATCAGTTTAAAAGCACGCTTCAAAGATGAAGTACTTTTTGGATCAAACCCGGTCGAGAAAACATCTTTAGACCAGGCCTTCATCCTGCGTGCTGCCAGCGTATTAGACAAACATCTGCACGATCCTGAACTTGATATCAACCGTTTCGCTCGCGAGATCGGACTATCCCGGTCCCAGCTTCACCGTAAGTTGCAGGGAACACTGAACCAGTCAGCCAGTGAATTTATTCGGTCTTTGCGGCTTAAAAAGGCAGCGGCTATGCTGAGTGCTCAAGCTGAATCAGTTTCTGAGATTGCTTTTCTTGTAGGGTTCAAGAATAATTCTTATTTCAGCAAATGTTTTAAAGAGCAATTTGGGATGTCGCCATCCGAGTATAGTAAGTAGCGGTAATGCTGACAGAAAGGAACGCCGAATATCGAAGGACAAGAAACTTCTACATTCTCTGTTCGATATTGGATATTCTTTTCTTAAAAAGAGAATGTCGAACCGCAGAACACGGAATGTCGAATATCGAAGAACAAAATAATTCTGCATTCTACATTCTCTGTTCGATATTGGATATTCGCTCTTAAAATAGAATACTGAACAGACTCAACAAGGAACGCCGAATATCGAAGAACAAAATACTTCAGCATTGGACATTCTCTGTTCGATATTGGATATTCGCTCTTAACATAGAAGACTGAACCGAGGAACAAGGAATGTAGAATGTCGAAGAACAAAATACTTCATCATTCTACATTCTCTGTTCGATATTGGATATTCTTTTTTATTTAAACTGACAGGAATGAGGTCATCGTAAACTAGGAGTAGCTTTTGAAAAATGAAATAAGCAAATATAATCTAGAAGAACGTACGATTAATTTTGCTGTCCGCATCATTCGCATAGTCGAGTCTTTGCCAAAATCAAAAGTGGGGAATCATATTGCTAGTCAACTCATAAAATCTGGTACTTCACCTGCAGCAAATTACGCTGAAGCACAAGGTGCAGAGTCTCGTTCCGATTTCATACATAAAATTAAAATATGTCTTAAAGAGTTGAGAGAAACAAAGGTTTGGTTGAAGATGATTATCAGGGTCAATCTTATAGAACCTGCTTCAAAATTAAACCTTTTAATTACTGAAAATGATGAGTTGATTTCAATTTTTGTCACATGCATTAAAACTGCAAACCGGAAAAATAAATCTACTTAATGAAGGAAAAATACTTCTGCATTCTACATTCCTTGTTGGATATTGGATATTCGCTTTTAAAAAAGAAGACTGAACAGAAGAACAAGGAATGTCGAATATCGAAAGACAAAAGACTTCAGCATTGGACATTCTCTGTTCGATATTGGATATTCTTTTTTTACATAGAAGACTGAACCGAGGAACAAGGAATGTAGAATATCGAAGGACAGGATACTTCTGCATTGGACTTTCTCTTGTTCGATATTGGATATTCGATCTTAAAATAGAAGACTGAACAGAAGAACAAGGAACGCCGAATATCGAAGGACAAAAGACTTCAGCATTCTACATTCTCTGTTCGATATTGGATATTCGATCTTAAAATAGAAGACTGAACCGCAGAACAAGGAATGTAGAATATCGAAGGACAAAAAACTTCATCATTCTACATTCCTTGTTGGATATTGGATATTCGCTTTTAAAATAGAAGACTGAACAGAAGAACAAGGAATGTCGAATATCGAAGGACGAAAAACTTCATCATTGGACTTTCTCTTGTTCGATATTGGATATTCGCTTTTAAAATAGAAGACTGAACAGAAGAACAAGGAATGTCGAATATCGAAGGACAAAAAACTTCATCATTCTACATTCTCTGTTCGATATTGGATATTCCATCTTAAAATAGAAGACTGAACCGCAGAACAAGGAACGCCGAATTTCGAACAACAAAATACTTCTGCATTCTACATTCCTTGTTCGATATTGGATATTCGCTTTAAAAAAAGAAGACCGAACCGCATTCAACAAGGAACGCCAAATCTCAAAGGACAAAATACTTCTGCATTCTACATTCTCTGTTCGATATTGGATATTTACTCTTAATCCAATTAAAAAACAACATATGTGTTATAAATTGCAACACCAGTGTTAACACTCTCCTCTCAATCATGCGTATATTTAACTGTCCCTTAAAAATAATTCATTTTGAAAAACAAGGAACCACCGATGACTCATCTCCCTGACCTATCCAAATTAACCCCAAGGGATAAAACATTTTTGGATTGCGTTGTGCAAATCATCGAGGCCCATCTATCTGAAGCCGATTTCTCTGTTGAAAAATTATGCAGTGAAGCAGGCTACAGTCGTTCTCAGCTTCATCGGAAACTGATTGCTGTTACAAGCCTGTCTGCCAGCCGGTTGATTTTGACACGACGGCTACAGGCCGCTGAAACGTTATTGAAGACAGCACCGTTGACAGTTGGCAATATTGGCAGACAATGCGGTTTCAACAACGCATCATATTTCTCTAAGTCTTTCAGAGAGATGTATGGCATGACGCCAAGTGAATATATAAAATAGAAGACTGAACCGCATTCAACAAGGAACGCTGAATATCGAAGGACAAGATACTTCTGCATTCTACATTCTCTGTTCGATATTGGATATTCTTTTTAAAAAAAAGAAGACTGAACTGCAGAACATGGAATGTCGAATATCGAACAACAAAATACTTCAGTATTCTACATTCCTTGTTCGAAATTGGATATTCGCTCTTAAAAAAGAAGACTGAACCGCAGAACACGGAATGTCGAATATCGAAGTTGACATTACTTCTACATTCGATATTCATTATTCGATATTGGATATTCGTTTTTAAACTATAACCGGAGCATACCATGCTTAAAAAAGCACTGATCTGTCTATTCCTTCCCCTGGCCGCACTATCAGCCCAAACTCTCACTGTCTCTTCCCACACGCCCACAAAAAACGCCGTGGACGTGGCCATAGGCGCCAACATCACCGTGACGTTTAATGATGCCGTCAGTGGCGCTACTCTCGATGACGATGCCACCTTCAACGTGGACGGTTCTCAATCCGGTGAGCATCAGGGCAATTTTTCCGGCGGCGGCTCTTCTGAGATCACCTTTGACCCCACCAATGAGTTCGAATATGGTGAAACAATCACCGTTACACTGACTACCGGCATTCAGTCCACCGGCGCTTCGGCCCTGGCTGCCGCATACACTTTTCAGTTTGTTGCGAAAGCAACCGCGGGCAGCGGTTATTTTTATGACAGCTCCAACAGTCTGGGCAGCTCTGCCAGCAACTCTGTAGCCATGGGTGATATAGACGGCGACGGTGACATTGATGCGGTGACGGCCAATGAGAGTCAGGCCCAGGGGG
>JAGLOF010000177.1 GCA_023139105.1 bacterium | reverse complement strand
TAACCGAACATATTGATATCTGGACTGCCGCCCAAACACAAAAGACCAACAGCGGTAGAGGACGCGGGAAAAATTCAAATGGCCAAAGCCCGCATGGTATCAAGAAGTTGCGTGAACTGATTTTCGATTTGGCCGTGCGTGGCAAACTGGTGCCCCAAGACCCCAACGATGAACCCGCCAGCGTATTGATAAAAAAAATCGCCGAAGAAAGAGAGCGGTTAATAAAAGAAGGCAAAATTAAAAAACAAAAACCTTTGCCGGAAATTAGTGAGGATGAAAAGCCATTTGAATTGCCGGCTGCATGGGAGTGGACAAGGCTTGGCGATGTCACAAATTATGGAATATCAGAAAAAGCTGAGCCAGACGATGTCGTTGAGGATACTTGGGTATTAGAATTGGGGGATGTAGAAAAGGAAACCTCCAAACTTTTAGAAAAGGTAAGATTTGCTGATAGAGAATTTAGGAGTTCAAAAAATCATTTTTCTGAAGGAGACGTGATTTACGGGAAATTACGGCCTTACCTGGATAAAGTAATTATCGCTGATGAAAGCGGAGTTTGTACAACTGAGATGATCCCTCTCAGAGGCTATGACAATATAACCCCTCAATACCTGAGGCTCGTCATGAAATCCCCTTACTTTATTAGGTATGCAAATGAGTCAACTCACGGAATGAATCTTCCTAGGATGGGAACATACAAAGCACGACTTGCGTTATTCCCTGTGGTTTCTGAAGCCGAACAAAACCGCATCGTCACCAAAGTCGATGAACTGATGGCCCTCTGCGACCAACTAGAACAGCAACAAACCGGCAGCAACGCCACCCACCAAACTCTGGTGGAAACCCTGCTCGCCACCCTCACCAATGCAACCGATCAAGGTGAATTAGAGGCGGCCTGGCAACGCAACGCCAACCACTTCGACACCCTTTTCACCACCGAACAGAGCATCGACCAACTCAAACAAACCATCCTCCAACTCGCCGTCATGGGCAAACTCGTTCCCCAAGATCATACAGATTTACCTGCGCCGCAGTCCGGCAAGTTCTTTGTGTATGCGCTGGAGTGTGAAGATAAGAGCATCTATATCGGGCAGACGAATGATATTCTAAATAGGTGGAAGGAACATGCAACGGGTAAGGGCGCTGATTGGACAAACAAACACCCGCCACTAAGGCTTGTTCATTGGGAAGAGTATAATTCCCGCGAGGAAGCGATAACACGAGAAAAAGAACTTAAAACAGGTTTTGGCCGGAAATGGCTAAAACGTGAATTAGCGGCAGGTCGAACAAGGCAGGCAGGCGAACCCGCCAGCATCTTGCTGGAAAAAATCTCTGCAGAAAAAGCCCGGTTAATTAAAGACGGGAAAATCAAAAAACAAAAACTACTACCGGAAATTAGTGAGGATGAAAAGCCGTTTGAACTGTCTGGGAGGTGGGCGTGGGCAAGGTACGGAGAGCTTCCGTTTGAAGCGTTTACTGGAATAGATAAGGGAAAATCCCTTCAAAGTTTAGATTTTAAATACCCTTACTTCAAAATGAACAATATTTTAAACGATGGAGGGTTTGATTTAACAGATATAACTTGTGTTGATGCTACTTCTGCTGAATTAGAAAAATATAGCCTTGAAAACGGTGACTTTCTTTTCAATACAAGAAATAGCCGAGAACTCGTTGGCAAAACATGTGTGATTAGGGGATTAAGCAACGAACATGTTCTTTACAATAACAATATTTTGCGGGCAAAGCTTCCATTTGTTTTACCTGAATTTATTGATTATTGGTTTAGAAGTGTCTCTGGCAAGCTTCTGCTTGAAGAAAAAAAATCCAGTACAACCAATGTTTGTGCCATTTACCAAGGCAAATTATTCGAGATGCTTTGCGTAATTCCACCGATAGAAGAACAACACCGCATTGTCGCCAAGGTTGATGAACTGATGGCCATCTGCAACACTCTGAAAGCTCGGTTGAACATCGCCCAAACCTCTCAGGTCCAATTGGCCGATGCTATAGTCGAACAGGCGATGGTATAAGCAAAAACAGGGTTTGAATCGAGTAAGAAAAGAATTGGCGTATTTACCGTGTTTCCAGTGGTTGCGTTTAACTTCCATGCCTGGTTTGGGCTGTTTGGCAGCATTGCGACGCTGCTCCAAAGCCGCTTTGAGAAATTAATTGGGAATCATGCTGGAAGGTTCTATACAAATCGGAAAAAAAACGGATTCTAAAATGGTAAGCTCATTTTTGCGTTTTTAAAATATCATATATCAGTTTGACCATTTCCTTTTTGGTGGATTCAGCGTTAGCAAAGTCCTTTTCAGCGCTATTTACCGTTATTACTGGCACTTGAGTTTTAATTTGCTTAACCTCAAATGCCAATGCTTTGTTTAATGAATCCAAAAATTCTAAATTGATTGAACTTTCTTCTGCTCGCGCACGCTTCTCTACCCGCTCCAATTCTGTTTGGGAATCACAATCTAAATAAACAATCAAATCCGGAGTTGGTAGTTCCCTTTTTACTTCATCAAGTACACACTCAAAAGCATGGAGTTTTGAATCGGTCATGCCTATTTTTGCGTATGCTAAATCTAAAAGAAATGAAAAATCACAGATAAGATTATTTTTATTTGATTCTAAGGCGAGCTTAATTTGGTGATAGTGTAAAAGAATAAATGAAATTTCTGTTTCAAATATATATTTTCCAGGGTTACAATAAAATGATTCCCAAAAAGGGCTTTTTTTAAAATCCTCATAAAGTGGTGTAAGTGTATTTTGATTAAATAAGGATGCAAATGTTGTTTTACCAGACGCAATGCCTCCGCATATTTCGATAATAACCATGCCCATAGTTTATGTAACTATTATTTTTTAATTATTATTTCTGATTTCTTGAGCTTCTTTTCTTCGATATATTTCAATCGAGATTCTAACTGTTTTAGTTCATCTTTTAATTCTTTGGATCTAATATCATTACCTTCCATAGCTGTATCTAAATTTTTAGATAAGATTTCTAACAGGGTTTTTAGCTCAGCTATTGAATATTCTTGTTTGGAAATTAATCCCTTAACTCCATCAAACTTAGTACTTATTGAGGTAGTTGAATCTGAAACATACTTATTAGCATCTACAATAAGAGATCTGGTTTGGAAAAATACAGTTAAAGAAGTGATTACCAATGTCGCAGCGATCACGATACCTGCCCAAGTGATAATTCTTGAGGTCTTTTTTGATTCGCTTTTTACTTCATCAACAGCTGAATTAGCTTCTTCAACTTGAATTCTCATTTTGCCGACTGTTTGCTCTAATGAGCTTTGAACTGATGTTAAAGGCTTAATCGCACTATCAACGTAATCATCAAACTTGAAACCAGGATCTTTTACATTTTGACCATATAGTTCTTTTTCTTTTTTATCATCGTTATCTAATAAGATTTTGTCTTCGCTTAATTTAGTGAACTCTATAGCTATTAGATTGTCACCTGGTCTAAGCGTATAGTCATTAGTTGTCAGATTATGAATTGGAATCATGAGTATACCATTGAAACCGGGGTCAACAAGAGGTCCCGTACCTAATAAAAGACCTCTATGAACATGAGTTATTGTTAAATTAAATCGTAACGCTATGTAATAGGGAATATTAAAATTACTATTGACTCCCACATAGGTGATTGAGTTTTTACGAATGGTGATTGAGTTTTTCGATGTAAGTTTTTTTAAGTGTTGTTTTTTGCCATCCACATCCCAATATAGGATCTCATTTCCTAACTCAACCTCATAAGAAGCCGGTTTCAATTTATTAGGGTCAAAGGGGTAGACCATTCCGGTTTTAGATACATACTTGGCTATATCAGTCTTATTTAGAAGTGCGGGTCGAATTTCTGTTAGAGGATCTTTATATCTATTTAAATCTGCTCGCACATTCGCTTCTTTAATGGATTTAGCAAAATCTAAATTTTTATAAAGATCATTATTTTTCATTTTAGAAATTCCTGAAAAAGCTTATTCATTTATTTGAAACAATATGGGTTTCTAAATAGTATGAAGTACTCTCTAAATGTTCGGGGCCAAATCCAATAAAATCAATTTTTGATTCTATATCTTTTTCAATTTTTTTTACGAAATATGGTACTTTTAGACTCATACTTCCAATCCTTGCACTCCAATCTATATAATCAAGATGATTTAAAACAATTCTTGTTGGTTTATTACATGCAATAGATTTATTTACTATCTGGGGGTGAAAGGCTGCAACTCGTCGTATTTTCTTTGTAACGCTTGTTAATTCTATAAGGCGATTGGGTGCCCCAGAGTCATTTTTTATTTCATCCCAAGTCGTTTCCTTTGGTAAAGGTCCTGAATTTCCAGCTACCCGTATAGGGAATGCCCTAGTGGTTAATACGACATCGTCAACATCAAGAGGACTTAGACCTGTCTCTGCGATGAAAGCTGCAGCTGTTGTATCTCGACTGGTTGTGTAGGGGTAGAGTCTCGAATGGATTGGTGAAAGCCCAAAACCTTGTGTACCTTCGATAATGATTCGTTCTCGACAATCAAGAACGTTTCGCAAAATATCTGAAACCTTCGCCATATATGGTTTTAGATCGGGGATATCTTTCGCAAAAAGAAGTGACTCTTCTCTATTTATGCGTGCGGCGACAGCTGCTCCTGTTCCACTGCCTGTCGAACCAATTTTCTGAATCAGGCCGCATTGTGCTTCTCGAGATTTTAATTCTTCAGTAATAATTACAGCATCAGGATCAATAATCAGACGCTCAGCATCTAATTTGGTTTCTTTAATTTCCCTGAATAAAATATCGAGATCAATATAGCTCCCTGCACAAATTGCCAGCATGACATCCGGCAAAATCGATGCGGTTGGTAATTGCTGAAAAATTCGTGCACTACCATTGTCATCAATCACTGTGTGCCCCGAGTTCGGTCCACCGCAGCGGACAACGATACGGGCGTTCATTTCACCCGCCAGGTAATGGGCAACTTTGCCTTTACCTTCAGAACCAAATTGTCCGCCAACAACTACCGTAACAGGCATTATAAAGCCTCAAAATTATATGTGTCTATCTATTTGAGCATATAGATCAGGAAATTTGCCATTATTGAAAATGGTACAATCTGATACATCTTTTAGCTTCTTGATTTGCGATTCTACTGAATTTTTTGATGACTCTTGAAGCGGTATATCTTCAATCTTTCTCTCTATAATACGAGAGTTGCATAGGTCAAGAGAAGTCTCGATGTGCAGATGATAAAAAGACGGTCCGAATGTTTCAACCATTAATGAATGATCGTCCAAAAAGCGCAAGCCGTCAATTACTATATCTTTATCTTTCGGCAAATCTTTGATGAGCTCCTTGCCGAGCCACCTTTGGCCTGGATCTTTGTGGATTTCGAGACCTATTCTTTGCAGGTTGGACCTGCTAATATTTTCATTTCTTTCTTCAAGCATCTTTTCTAAAAATTTGCTGAACCGGCAGTAAAAAAAACCTTTATTTTCAAAATATTCTGCCGTAGTGGTTTTCCCGCTCCCGATAGTTCCACTGAGGCCAACAACTTTGCGTGATAGCCACTGTTCCGAGTTTGCATGCAACTCCGGAATGATCAGATACTCCTCCGCGATGTTTCCGATTCCCTCAAACATGCCGGTCCAGAAAAATATGCCTACAATGGCGGATGTTATCGCATCCAGCTCATCGTGACTTATATTTTTATCAGTGAAATTATCAAAGATGCCGAATTCTACAAGTGCATCGGCAAGATAATTGAGCCCCGCCCGCTTCCGTGGAATCGCTAAAATATCCTGGGCCGCGCCAGGGTAACTTTCAATAACCGGTATGCCGAGATTTCGGAATTTTGTGGCAAGCTGGATACCCCGCCTTGTTAACTTTTGCATGCTAGGGATTAGGCATGGATAAACATTTACACCGCGCTTTTTTAGAATCCTTTCGCAAACGCGCATAATACCATATTGATTCCTGCCCGGATCGTCGTCAAAAAAAGTTTTCCGACCTTCCGGAATCGAAAGCGGGGAGTCGATCGATATCAGCGTAGCCCCAGAATCCTGGGCTATGCGGATCATCTCTTCATCAGTTTTTATTCGAAATGTTTCAGATTTATTGCCTTTTAAAATACAGTAGCCGGATTCACGGTCTTCCGAGGACACTATATCAATTCCAATAAAGACCTTGTTTGAAAGGGGAACGATTTCGTTGAGTTCATTGTATCTTATTAGGGGCTTAAGATGCCCGGAAAATTTAGTCAAATATACTTTATAAGGATTGCCATTTTTAGGCTCGCTGTTAACCCAATTTATTTTGCTTTTGGATGCAGAAAATTTGGGTTTTGAACGTATATTATTTGGTATGTCGTTTAGTTCAAAAAATTCGCTGATGGCGTAATCTAAAATCCATTTCATACCTTCAACATCAGCATGGTTGTACGTCACAAGTTCCTTCAGTGCAGTAATATCCCCTCGCCGATATCTGTACCACAAAATTGGTGCTGATTCCCCCTCCATCCCATCAATGAGATCAGGTCTTTTATAACCGACCTTGGGTTCGATCTTTTTTTGGCCTCCTGAAAGACCAACTCTCTTCGCAAAAAATCTGAGATCGATATGTACTGGTGGGATGTAGATGTCAGGGAAAAGTTTTTTTAAAAACTTGATGTCAAATATCGTACCATTGAAAGTAACGATCGCTTTGGCAGACCTGAGTGCGTAAAATAAGGCTGTCTCATCCTGGTCTTTAAGATACACACCATATTTTCGACCGACAGACCATCCTACAAGGGTTATTTGATCGTAATAGAGACTTAAACCGGTGGTTTCTATATCAAGAAATATTGTTTCATCTGGATAGGTTAGAGCACAACGATAATAATCGGATTTAGGGAGGTTGTCTGCGAAAAACTGTAAGTTGCCTTTATGATATGCCTCGAACGAGAGTTCGATGGGACCGGTCTTCACCCTTTGGAACAAAGGTAGCTGGCTGCCATTTAATTTCGCGTATTTATGCCAGTCAGTAACTCCCTTCTCCCAAAGGTTTCGTTCCGTTATTTTACCGATCCCCCTAATGTGGCGAAATGTTGATAGTAACATAATTAAAACGAATGATTATAGTATGTTAATGGTCGAATATCGAAAGTCAGAACAGTATTATTAGTCAAGGAAGCTAACGTTATTTAAATTAAAAAGACTCGGCATTGCAAGCGAAAAAAGTTTTTGCCCTGGACTCGGTGGGAATGTTATAAATCAATCTTTGAACAACTGAATTTAGAATTTGCTGATGAGTTTCATATAAACCACAAAATATTGTATGTCAATAGCTATATAGGTACTATATTTTGTGTAGGGAAAACAATGGACATCCTTCAGATTTAAAGTTTCCAAGATTAACAAAATGTAATATAAGCTATTTGTACAATATAAATCAAGAATAGATACATTGCACACTTTTCACGTCAATTTGTTTGATAAAACTTAAAATCGAAAGCGATGTCCCCAAGAATACACATTGACCCCAATGCTTTTTTACGCCTTTCACCCTGTTTAACAGGAATGAATTTTCTTTTTTTTGCTTCTCTTCCGACTTTAAAGGTGCCAGATTTTTTTCTGGCCATGGTAATCCTCCTGTCTATTATTTACGAAGTTTTACGATTGTAGCGGAATCAGTATCCTTCTTTCGGTCGATCTTGTTTAGCGTTTCCATGGGAACGCATTGACTAAGCATATCTTTCAACTCTCCTGGATAAACAGACATTTCATCTGCAAGTCCATCAAGCGTGACTTGGTCATGCAAAAGCTCAAGGGCTTGGGTGATGAGAACCGGTTTTTCCATAGGCCACTCATCCCCTTCATTTTTTCGTTTGCCTTCCATGGTCAGCTGGATCATGGCTCTTCTGTGCGTTGAAATAGATATGCAACCAAGGTCTTTAGCGCGGTATAACAACGCTGCAATCGACATTTTCCACCTGGCCTTTAGGCGTCTAAAAGCCTCATAACTCCACCGTCTGGGGCATTCTTCAAGAAAGCTTTCCCGTGGGGCAAGAAATGCGCCTGCAAATCTATCGGCCTGGCGCTCAGTTTTCATTTCTCCAGCTACAGCGTCTTCATGCAGGGCAAGATGCCCGAGTTCATGACTAACATCGAATCTTAACCGGCTTGCCGTCTTGCGATAAGACACGAGCATACATGGCCGCCGCCCCCTCCATGTCGAATAAGCATCAACTTTGTGGCATGCATCAGGGAGGGGAAGAACCATAATTCCCTTGCTTTCAACCAGGGTTGCGGGACGTACATGGTTGCGGGACGTACATTAGTTTATAAGTTGGGAGTTGGGTTGCGGGACATCCTATATTCCTCCTTGTCAAGTAAATATTGAAAGATTAGATTAAATAATAAATACAAGCTGTTAAAGTTTATATCTTTTTGAAGGCGCACTTATCCTTATAACTTTTCGGCAAATTTTCGGCGATCCTCCCACTATAGCAAACCCTGCCTCTGATCGTTACGTTTATCCGGCCTTACCATTACAGCAGCGCCGATCATCCCTTATCCAGAGTCGATAGTTCAGCCCTGGGGTTGGGGACGCTCATTAGTTTATAAGTTGGGAGTTGGGAATATCCTATTTTCCCCTTGTCAGACACAAAGTACGTGTTTTTATATAAATAAACATTTCAACAAGATAGAATGAAACATGCTTTCAAGACGCATTTATCCTGTAGTATTTGGTGGTAGTATTTCGGTGCTTCTCTCCTTTTTTCGAAAAATGGGGTCTACTATTGACTTATGAGGCCGAGAACCGGAACATCCATAACTAATAACTTAATTAAACAAGAAGGAGAAACTTAATGAAAATACAAAAACAGAGAACATTCCCTGCCAACTTGTTTGACTTTTCTGAATACAACGGTATGAAAACGCTTGTAGCCTTCATTCTTGCACTGAGTATACTTTACTTTTTGAGTGGGATATGGGGATTGTTCGCTTGGCAAGATTCTTGGTATTGGCCAGATAGTATTCATAAGGTTGCTTCTTTCGGATTCCATTTTTTCGTACTAGTAACCGTGTATTGCATCGCTTGGCTAACATTCGACAAAACATCATTTGAAGGTTACATTCTCTCTTTTTTTAGTTTCGTCTTTGGGATTGTGTATATTATATCTCCTTTTGATCTCATACCTGATGTCGTCCCTGGGTTGAGTACAATTGATGATGCATTAGTTGGTGGTGGTTCAATATTTATGTCAGTATTATCGCACCTGCGGGCAAAGAAAAAAAGTGAACATTCTAAAGATGCGATAAGAATGTTCGAACAAGGAAATAATCTTGAAGCCTTGAGAATATTTTTTATTGCTAATGGTATTGCAATCGAAGATGATGAGCATGAGAAGTGATAAAAATGTGTATTTATAATGAGCGAAAAACAAGAATGGGGGACGTTCGTGCAGA
>JAGLOF010000176.1 GCA_023139105.1 bacterium | reverse complement strand
GTATGATATTGGGAGCTGGCAGCTAACAAAAGAGAAAAAGATATAGAGATTAGCAACGAACAAGACTAACAAAACGAACAAGAGAGAAAAAGATATAGAGATTTGTAAGAAACAATATATATAAAATTAATAGCAGATGATATATTTGTATTATTAATCCGGCAATAAAAGTGATGACATTGTAGCACCATGAAATCTCAACATTAATGCAAGGCCTTTTATCGCCGGAGTAATAATATAATATTTTAATAGTGGCGGAATTATGCAGGCAGCTCCAAATGGGAATGTGAGATAAGGTTAAAAGCTGCCTGATATGACACCACGGAAAATACTGTGATTACACGGAAAACGATAATTATGACAACGATGTTTTAATCCTGTGCAAAATCAGTGTATATCCGTGGAATAGTTTTATGTTATTGATCATGCAGTATTTCTGCAGGATTAACAATTGTTGCCCTCAGAATTACAGTGCCGGCCGCCAGAACAGCCCCACTTATTCCAATAGCAGCCGCCCACACAGCCAGTGTCCAATGCGGTGTAATGCGGTAGGTAAAATTCTCCAGCCAGAACCGCATTAGATATAGTGTAACTGGACCTACAATTACAAATGCTACTACTACACCTTTTAGAAGATCGCTCAAAAAAAGAACAATCAAACTACCTGTTGATGCACCTAATACTTTTCGTATACCAATTTCCTTCACCCTTTGCTGAGCTGCATAAGCAGCCAGACCCAAAAGGCCAAGACATGAAACTACCAGAGCCAGTCCGCTGAATGTCTGCAGTAGTCGACGCAGACGAAAGTGATCCCTGTACAATACTTCATAGTCCGCATCCAGAAATTGAAGTTCAAAGGGATGTGCCTTGTCTACAACTTCATAACATTTTTGTATATGTTCCAGTGCATCATCCAGCCGTTCCGGCACAATGCGGAAAAAGAGATGACTGTGCCACTCTTCAAAAAAAGGCAGGAGCAAAGGTTTGATAGGCTTTTCAAGGGATGCAAAGTGGTAGTCCTTTACAACACCGATAATTGTAAATGGACCGCCGAACCTGGGAACCGCATAACTAATAGTCTGACCTACAGGGTCATCAAATCCCAGAACTGCTGCCGCAGATTCATTAATGAGCATAGATCGGGTAGAATCGCTCACATAATTCATACTGTAGTCCCGTCCTGCTGTCAGTTCCATATTAAATGTTGATACAAAATCATAATCTGCAGAAGCCAGGTAAAAACTGTGAGAAGCTTCAGGATCACGTCCCTGCCAATTAAAACCTCCACTGGAAATATCATACTTTGTAGGCAGTGATGAAGTAGCTGTAGCCGAGACTATGCCCGTATGATCCAGAGCCAGTTCACGGATACGCCTGAATGAATTCTGCATGCCCTCACGGATAGGAACATATACTAACGCCTCTTTTTTCAAGCCAAGTTCCTTGTTTTGCATGAAGGTCAATTGATCAGACATCACCCACGTAGCAATCAGCAGACCGCCGGTCATGGCAAACTGTGTCAGCACTAAAATATGACGAAGACGCTGATTACCGCTGCTGCTTCGTGAACGGCTTCTGAGATCATTACACTGGTCCATATTTGCCATCATCCATGCAGGATAACCGCCGCCAATTAATCCCAGACTCAAAACAAGACCAATGAGCAGAGGAATAATCCAGGGTGCGGTAAACAATGCCTCTTGCAAAGGTCTACCGGCTATATGGTTCATCCATGGAAGCAGTAACAGTGTTAATAGTACAACAATTGCAGATGCACAAAAGGTCATCAAAATGGACTCACTCAGAAATTGACGAATAAGACGATTACGACCAGCTCCAAAAGTCTTTCTGATACCTATTTCCATACTGCGTCTTGAGGCTCTGGCTGTAGACAGATTTATAAAGTTTACCGACGCTATCAGGCAGATCAGTGCAGCAACCAGCATCATAATGCGTACTTGCTCCATCTTGCCCAGAGTGCCGTCCAGATTATAGAGATGTCGTGACAATAAGGGCGTCAGCTGAAAGAGAGTCACGGAACTGCGTCCCTCTGACATTGCTTCAATGTGTGTATCCATCTTGGTTTGAAGGGTATTTACATCAGTACCTGCTGCTATACCAACATAGGTATGATAATAGTATCGTCCCCAATTTGTCAGATCTCTACCCAGTGTTTCACAGAAAGAAAACGGTAGAAGCATATTAAACTGAATTGTTGATTGACGGGGAGGATTTTCAATAATACCAGTGACAGTACATGAATGCTTCTGATCCAACATCACTGTCTGCCCAATTGGGTCTGTATCACCAAAATATTTAGTAGCCATGGCACTGGTCAAAACAATTGCATCGGGCCTGTTCAATGCTTCTCCCGCACTCCCTTCAATAAGAGGAAATGAGAATAGTGACAGAAAAGATGGATCTACAATAAAAATATTTTCTTCATCAAAACGCTGCGAACCGGCCTCAACCAGGAATGTTGACGGGAAAACACTGATTCTGACAGATGTCTCTATTTCAGCATAAGTATCCTTCAGATATGCACCCATTGGAGCCGATGAATTTTCAAGCATATATGGTGCCTGACCGGTATTCTTTACATGCATATGGGATAGATAAAGTTTGTCTGCATTCTCATTTGTTTCCATAATTGGAAAGATTTAAATCCTCAGATCAATTTAATATTAAATCAAATAACTTACGCTCTACCGCAAGTTTCCTTCCAGACTGTCGTCTAACAAATTATTATGGATGGTGCACCAACACTAAATGAGATATTGGTGTCAATTCTTCTAACCATATTTTCGAAATACATGTTCACAACCAAAGGTATTATTTCCAGGGAGGAACAATGAATCAACACCAATATGCATGGATAGTACGAACATGGACTGTCACTCTCATGCTGGCTCTGTTATGGGGCTCTGCGATGACAAGCGCCCAGATAAAAACGCGTACGGATATCTCGGGAACAATACGCGACGCCAAGTCCGGTGAAACCCTGCCGTATGCCAATGTTATGATCAAAGGCACCAACATAGGAACTGCCACCAATGCTGATGGTTATTTTGTTCTGGTGGATGTTCCCAAAGGTCGCTACACACTGCGGGTGCAATACATCGGCTGCGTTCCTAAAGAAGTAATTGTCAGCAATCTGGACGGCAAGCCGGCACAATTAATAATCAAGATGGAACCCACATTGATCATGGGACAGGGTATCACTGTGGAAGGTCAAGCTCAGATGATGGATGCCACACAGGAGGTTAGCCGAATTTCCATCTCACCACGGCAGATTTCCTCTCTACCCAACATAGGTGAAGTAGATGTCTTCCGCACACTACAGCTCCTGCCCGGCGTAAGTGCTGTAAATGACGGTTCCTCAGGACTCTATGTACGTGGTGGCACACCAGATCAGAATCTGGTACTATTTGATGGAATGACTATTTATCATGTGGATCATTTCTTTGGATTCTTCTCCGCCTTTAATGCCGATGCCCTCAAGGATATCCAGCTAATGAAGGGCGGTTTCCCTGCCGAATACGGCGGACGAATCTCATCTGTAGTCAATCTGGTAGGAAAAAACGGTGACAGTAACCGCATGCAGTTCTCCGGCGGTGCCAACCTATTGAGTGCCCACGCAGCAATTCAGACTCCCATTAGTGACTGGGGCACCTTCATTCTCACTGGTCGTCGCAGTTTTGCAGACTTCATCCAATCGGGACTCTACAAAGACATTTATGAAATGGTCACAGGTGATGAAGGAATGCAGGCAGGCGGACGCGTGGGCCAAAGAGGCGGCAGGATGGGTGGAGTGAATAGCACCGAATTCATGCCCAGTTTTTATTTTTATGATATCAATGCCAGACTCAATATCACGCCTACGTTTCGCGATCAATTCACTTTAAGTTTATACACCGGCAAGGATAATCTGGACAATTCACGTGACTATTCAGACATCGGTATGGGGTTTTCCGATACCGGTGAAAGTGCCACCCTCTCTACCACCGATCTCACCGAGTGGGGTAACATGGGTGCCAGTGGCGAATGGGCACGGCAGTGGACAGACCGTTTTCAAACCGACCTGCTCCTGGCCTACTCTCAGTACTTCAGCCGCGCCGATAAGGATATGCGCATGGAGGGGTTTTCGCGGCCCGGTGTGGACTCCACAGGTGCACTACGCGGTATGGCCATGGCCACCGAAGAGGACAATGATGTCAGGGACTGGTCGCTGAAGCTCAATGCCGACTGGCATGCAACGCCCAGGCATCATCTCCAGTTTGGACTGGGTTACTCCCGTTTTAAATCGGAGTACATTGCCAGCATCAACGACACAGTCACTTTGCTCAACCGATATAGTGAGGCTAATCAAGTTATCGGATTCATACAAGATCGCTGGAAGCTGGATCCACTGGAAATCACTATGGGGCTGCGCGCCACCTGGTATCAACCCACAGAGAAAACCTATGTCGAACCACGGCTCTCCGCCAGTCTGGCCTTGAGCAAATCGCTCTCTCTCAAAGGTGCATGGGGGCAGTACAACCAGTTTGTCAATCAGATTGCCAATGAAAACTTCACCCAGGGCAGTCGGGATTTTTGGCTTCTGGCCGACGATGAACTCAAACCCACCTGGGCCGAACATTATATCCTTGGACTCAGCTATGAACTGCGAGACTGGGTATTCAGCACGGAAGCTTACTATAAAAACATGGACAATCTCATCGAATACACGCGCCGTTTCCGTGGTCGTCCAGGTGAGAATTCCGGCGATGTATTTTATATAGGGGACGGTACTGCCAAAGGGATAGAATTTCTGGCACAGAAAAGGCGTGGTTCCATTACCGGTTGGCTGGGTTACACACTGGGCAGGGTAGACCATACATTTGAAGTCTTTAACGAGGGTAACCCCTTCCCTGCTGACCATGACAGAACGCATGAGTTAAATCTCGTGGCCAAGTACAATAAAGGACCCTGGTCCTTCGGTGCCACACTGGTCTACGCCACAGGGCAGGCCTATACTGCACCGGAAAGTCAATATTCGATAAATACACTGAACGGGGATGAATATAGTTATATCCACGTCAGCGAAAAAAATGCCTTCCGCCTGCCCGACTACTTCCGCATGGACCTCAGTGTCTCAAGGCATCTGCACTCTTCATTCTGGGACGCTGAAATTGGTATTTCAACGTTTAACACCACCAATCACCGCAATGTATGGTACCGTGAATACAATCTGGACACATCTCCGCTTACAGTTACTGATGTGCTCATGTTGGGCTTCACGCCCACACTCTTTGTGCAGTTCAGCAGAAAGTGAGGCAAATAATGAAACTTAATTGGAAATTGCAATGGCTCAGTGCTGTCTTATTGATTACACTGATCCTGGTCAGTACAGGATGCGATGAAGACAGTCCCTTAGCTGCGGGCAATTCGCTGCTGGTGGTAGAGGCCTATCTCTTTGCCGGTCAGCCTGTAACCCATGTAAAGCTCTCCGAAACTTATGCAATCTCAGGAGATGACAGTACTGCCCCGCCGGTGAACAATGCCGTCGTACAGCTCATCAAAGGCAATCAATCCTATATTTTGGAAAAAGCCGATGGGGACAGCGGATGGTATCATTATACGGGGAATGATCTGATCATTGAGAAAGACGACACATTCTCCCTGGAGATTCAACACGATGACCAGATAATTCGTGCCGAGACCACTGTGCCCGCGGCACCTGCCGCGTTGACACTGGATGATAGCACATTGGGAATTATGGATTTCAGCAATTTTACACCGGGATCAGGATTTGACCGTGATGCCATGACCATCACCCTGAGCTGGACTGCTGAGGATGAGGCCTTATACTATGTTGTCATCGAAAATATTGAAGCAAATCCTGAAGAAATCAGTGAGGGCGGCATGTTTTCCGGCAAAGGTCCGGGCCTATTCATTACAGAACCAAATCCCAGGAATGAATATCGAATCACACAGATGGCCGTAACTCACTATGGGAGGCATATTGCCAAGGTCTACCGTGTAAACCAGGAATACGCAGATCTCTATCAGAGCCGGCAGCAGGATACCCGGGATCTCAATGAACCGCTAACAAATATTGAAGGCGGCCTTGGCGTATTCAGTGCCTTCAATAGTTCCACTATCAACTTTACTGTGGTTCAGACCGAAAATTAATCTCAGCTCCACATCGTTTCATAAACAACAAGGGGGCTGTCTCAGAAATAAATTTGGGGCAGCCCTATACACATTCTTCTTAACCATTTATATAGATATTCAAAATATAATAAATACATTTCCCCCTCAAGTTTCCCAGACACTTAATAATTAGGTTCTTCCGGGTTTTGTAAGTGCTATTTCCACACAGTTCCCGGAAAAACCAATAATCCCAGGCACTCAATCTGAATGACCGTGATCCTTTTTCCTGTTTTCGACACAGGGACACCCAAATTTTTATAAAATGAAAGAAGAGCAGGAACATTTGCCTACGAAAAAGAGCGGAAAAAATAAAAAAAAGAGCACTCGCACAGAGATCACAAAGACCACGAAGCCGC
>JAGLOF010000175.1 GCA_023139105.1 bacterium | reverse complement strand
CTCCGGATATGGATGATATTAAGCTTCTGACACTTCATATCCCGGAGTTTGATGTAGAGTTGGAAGTTGACTGGACGGATATTTTCCTCGAGGCAACTACCACTGTGACCTGTAATGTGGATCATTATGCTGATAATATTGACCTTTATGTAGTTGTATTTGAATCCTCTGTGAATGCATATACAGGAATAAATGGAGATACAGCATTCAGGAATGTGGTTCTGGATATGTTACCGACTCCGGCCGGTAAACTGCTTGGCGATAATTGGTCCAGGGGAAACAACGATACCCGTGTCAATTCATGGGTTTATCAACCCTATGTAGAGGATATTGAAGACCTTGCTGTTGTGGCATTTGTCCAGGATAGATACTCCAGACGAATACTTCAGGCTGCAGTAGACTATAAGACACCGCAGGTTGGAATAGGCAATCCGTTGTTTGATGTTCAATCATTGTATATCTATCCCAATCCGGCAAGAACGATGGTCAATGTAAATCTTGGCAGTCCTTCAGAAAAGGATGGCAGATTTGAGATCATTGATATGAACGGGAGGATGGTCCATAATGAACAGGTTCCATCAGGGTATCAGATTTACCAGCTGAATGTGCAATCGTTGTACCGTGGTTTTTATATGATTCAATGGTATGAAAACGGACAATTAAAAGGAAGAAGCAAGTTTGTAAAAACTGAATAGCATTTGTGACTAATTTACCATAATAGGTGACAAACTCAACCACACCTGTTTTTTTAAGAGATTGTTGTAATGAGGAGGACTTCATTATTCATATTCATCATCCTTCAACTGCTGCTTCCTTCCAAGGCACAGCTGTTCATTAATGAGTTTCAGGCCTCAAATATTACCACCATCCTTGAACCTGATGGAAATTATCTGGAGTGGATTGAGATCTATAATGGAGGAAGTTCTTATATCGATTTATATGGATACCATTTAACTGATAATCTGGACAACCCCCTTCATTGCAAAATTGCGGATCATATAAGTATTGGACCGAAAGGTCACATCATCATCTGGCTTGAAAGAGAGAGTAATCAAAATACTTGCGATTTTAAACTGGATATGGATGGAGAGGAGATCGGTTTATTTAGCCCATCCGGAGTATTATTGGATAATGTTGCATTTGGTGAACAGTATGTGGATATTTCATATGGCAGGAGTTCTGACGGTTCAGCCGAATGGAGTTATTTTGGTACTCCCACACCTGAAGCGGCCAATACAGCAGGTATTCAGTATGTAGTTTTTCCAGATGAGGTGAACTTCTCAATAAACGGAGGAGTATATTCAGGAAACCAGACCATTGAATTATCAACTACTTCAACCAATGGTATTATTAAATACTCGGTTGATGGCTCATGGCCTACTCAGGCATCACTTTCATATCAATCACCCATTGGGATCAATACTTCGACTGTCATTCGTGCAAGGGTATTTGAATCTGATAAACTCCCTGGCAATGTGAAAACAAATTCATACATATTGGATGAGAGCACTTCTCTACCAATTGTTTCCCTGTCTACCGATCCTGAGAATTTTTTTAGCGGATATAAAGGGATATATGTTGAAGGGTACAGGGGAATTCCAGGAAATTGCACTGAAGAGCCGGTCAATTGGAACAGGGACTGGGAACGTCCTGTAAATATTGAATACTTTGCCCCGGATGGTATGCAGGAAATCAACCAATTGGCGGGTACAAAAATATTCGGTGGCTGTTCAAGATACTTTTCACTAAAATCCCTGGCAATAATCGCCAGGAAAAAATATGGTGACAACTCCTTAAATTATCAATTCTTTAACGCTAAACCTATTTCTGAATTCAAATCAATCGTCCTGAGGAATTCAGGAAATGATGCAAAGTATACGATGTTAAGAGATGGATTTATGCAGAGTTTGCTCATCGGAAAGATGGATATAGATTATCTGGGATATCAACCGGCCATTATATACTTGAACGGTGAATACTGGGGTATACTCAATGTCAGGGAAAAGATAAATGAACACTATCCGGCCTCTAATTATGATCTGGATTCTGATGAAATTGATATGCTTGAAAAGGAGCACTACTTAGACTGGGGAGAAGTAATAAGTGGTGACGGAGCACATTATGAGGAATTGATCAATTATATCGAAGAACATGACTTATCAGATGACACTCATTTCGAGCATGTGTCTGAGCAGATGGATGTGAAAGAGTTTTTGAATTACTATCTGGCACAGATATATATTCAAAATGAGGATTGGCCACAGGCCAACATTAAATACTGGCGTTTCCATGGTGAGGGAGGTAAATGGAGATGGATTTTATTTGATACAGACATTGGTTGGGGACTCTTTCCGAAAACAGGTAATGCGCTTGATTGGGCAATCAGAGGAAACAGTTGGGACAGGTTGATCAGGGGCCTGCTGGAAAATCCTGGATTTAAAAACGAGTTTATTCAGCGCATGGCGAGTCATATAAATACAACTTTCCGACCCGTAAATGTGACCCCGGTCTTTGACAGCATCAAAGGAGTTATAGAAAATGAGATATCCAGGCATGAGACCAGGTGGGGGATGCCACTGGAATCATATTTCGATTGGCAGACAAATCAAGTAATACCTACCTTCACTGTTACCCGCCCTGATAGCATGAGGATCTTCATGATGCAAAAGTTTGGGATATCAGGTTTGTATTCCTTATCCGCAACCGTAGATGATCAGAATACAGGATATATTGAGGCCTGTGAAGTTAGTTTACCACAAGATTTCAATGGATTGTATTTTAAGAATATCCCTTTACGAATTGTGGCTGTTCCCAGGAGTGGTTACACGTTTTCGCATTGGGAAGGGGCATCCACCTCTGCGAATGAAACAATATATCTGAATCTGGCATCAGACAATGCAATCAAAGCTGTCTTTAAGACCGATACTCCGGTCAGTCAGGTATATATCAATGAGGTCTGTGCCTCAAATACCACCACTGCTTCAGATGAGTATGGCCAGTATGATGATTGGATAGAGGTTTATAATGATAATGGTTTTGACGTGGATTTGGCTGGGTGGTTCGTATCGGATAGCGCTGGATTCAATATCAAATACCAGATTCCCAGAGGATCTCCTGAGTTAACCACTGTTAAATCAAAGGATTATCTGCTAATATGGTGTGATGATCAGACAAGCCAGGGAGTGAATCATACTAACTTTAAATTGAAAAGGGAAGGAGAAACCATATCTCTCGTTCAAAAGATAGGTAACGACCTCCATATTGTCGATTCCATCAGTTATAACTCATTGTTTTCAGATATTACTTTTGGAAAGGATCCTCAAAGCGGACAATGGGAGTACATGGAACCAACCCCTCTTTCAATGAATCGGCTTAACGTACTTAAAAGCATTTTCATAAACGAATTTCTGACCGTAAATGATGGTACGTATTTGGATGAATATGGCGAAGCGGACGACTGGATTGAGATCTATAATGCTTCTTCGGATACCGTTGATATAGCCGGTCTCTTTATAACAGATAGTATACCGGACCCCCTAAAATACCAAATACCTGGTGGTAGTCCTTTATCCCGGATCCCTCCTCATGAGCATATAGTCCTATGGGCAGATAATCAGACAGATCAGGGCATTTTACATTTGGGGTTCAAACTGGATAGCCGGGAAGAACAGATTGGAATCTACCAGGTAGGATCAGGTATGATCGATAGCCTGAGTTATTCTTATAATTTCTCAGGTGCTATCATGGGGCGTTTACCTGATGGTAGTAGCAATCTGCAATATGTAACCGCTTCACCGGGAGCATCGAACCATGTAGCTCTGTTGGAAAACCTGTATATTAATGAATACATGGCCAGCAATGGTTCCACAGTGGTTGATGAATACGGGGAGTATGACGATTGGATTGAGATCTATAATGCCAATGATTTCCCCGTAGATATTGGAGGGATCTTTATCACCGACTCTTTGGAAGATCCAGTCAAGTACAGGATCCCAATCAGCCAGTCAGATTCCACCACCATATCCGCAAAAGACTTTCTCGTTCTCTGGGCAGATGGTCAGGTGGACCAGGGTGTATTGCATCTTGACTTCAAACTGAGGAGTTCCGGGGAGCAGATCGGTATTGTTCAACCGGATGGAATGGAATTTATTGATTCTTTAAGTTATGATGAAATGATATCTGACCTGTCGGTTGGGCGCCTGGCGGATGGAACCAGCAACATGCAGATCGTCACGGCTTCACCGGGATTCTCTAACTATATCAGTCCCACCGAAAGATTGTATATATCAGAAATAGTTGCTTCCGGCAATGAGAGCAATCCTGATAAATCCGGAGAATATGATGACTGGATTGAGATTTACAACGATAACGATTTTGAAGTTGATATAGGGGGGCTCTTTATTACCGACAGCCTGGATCATCTCTCAAAATTTCGAATTCCCAATTATTATTCCGACTCTACAACTATCGGGGCAAAGGGCTACATGATTCTCTGGGCCGATAATCAGCCTGAGCAGGGGATTAACCACCTGGGATTCAAACTCAGTGGCAAAGGAGAAGAGCTGGCACTGGTAAACCTGAATGGAGCGGAAGTTATCGATTCGGTCACCTATCCGGATCAGTACAGGCATTTTTCTTACAGCCGGTTAGACAATACGGGTAGCTGGAAATTCCTTCGTCCGACCCATTCGGCTTTTAATGCATCGACTCCTGTTTCAGGAATATCCATTAATGAGTTTATGGCTTCAAATACCAGTGTTAGGGATGAATACGGTGAATATGATGACTGGATTGAACTATATAATACCAATGAATTTCCGGTTGATATTGGAGGATTATACCTGACGGACAGCATCGGCGATCCGACCAAATACCGGATCCCAAGCCATTCACCTGATAAGACCACCATACAAGCAAAGGGATTCTACATTTTGTATGCTGATAATACATCAGAGCAGGGAGTGAATCATACCAATTTTAAACTAAGCAGAAGCGGAGAACAGATTATCTTAATTCACTACGATGAATCCACTGTGCTGGACTCACTTACATACTCAGAGCAATACAGGAATTCATCATTAGGACGGATCTCAGAATCGGGCTCCTGGTATGTCATTCCCCCGACACCGGGAGCATCAAACGTTATTCCTGACTTCTCCCATTTAATGATCAATGAAGTTATGGCATATAACAAAACCATCTATGGGGATGAATACAATGAATATGATGATTGGATTGAATTATATAACGCGGGTGATGAATCTCTGGATATCGGAGGGTTATATGTGACAGATAGCCTGGGGTTTCCGACCCTTTTCAGGATCTCAACGGAACACCCCGATTCCACCACCATCCCGGCCAAAGATTATATCATACTCTGGGCTGACAATACCGAAGAGCAGGGAATCCTGCACCTGGGATTTAAGATCTCGAAGACGGGTGAGACCATCGGCCTTTTTGACTACAGAGGGGAGATGATTGATACCATGACCTATCCATTTATCAGTCCCAATCTGTCCTGGGGCAGAAAGACAGATGGCAATACCGCCTGGACCCGGTTCTTTGCTCCTACACCCTTAATGTCCAATATCTCTACCTCTGTCAATGAAAATATGCTGATTTCAAACCATGTTTCGGTTTATCCAAATCCCGTTACCGATAGGGCCATATTCGAGATATCAGTGGATAAACCATGTAATGTGAAGATTGAGATCATAGATAATAAGGGAATAATCCTCTCCTTGCTAGAGGCTTACCATTGTGGATCAGGAAGGCAAAGGATCGACTGGGATGTGAGAGATGCGGCCGGAAGCAGACTGGCAAGCGGACTTTATTACTGCAGGATCCTGACCGGGGAGGGGAGTTGGGTATGTAAGATCATGGTTCAATAGATTCGTCAAAGAAATCGGGCTTTCGTCAAGAACCCCAATGATAAAGCGGGTTTCATGGCGTTTGATAATGGAGGTCTCAGCAATCAAAGGAGGTCATAATTTTATTAAGTAAATCTCTCCGGGGGCGAACCCTGTTCCTGGATATGCAGAAATCTGCAGAAGGATTCATTTGATCCATAAACGAACGATGTAAGAAGTTAATAAACAGATATTTACACTTGTGGTAAAAAGCTGTTAAAAAGGGTGATTTGGTTTTAAATCACGAGGATTATATATTGTGCTTTTAAGACAATTTGTATACATGTACTTACATAAATAGAAGTAAGATGAATCAGGAAAAAACCCATAGATCAGATATCTCAGGAACCATCTCTAGGTTTGTGTTTGTTACAGCACTGATTGTAGCAGGAATATTTTCGGGACAGCAGCTCTATGCGCAACCATATTCATTAACCATAAATATCATTGGAGACGGTTCGGTTACCAGATCACCCAGCACGGGTAATTACGCCGCTGGCACTGTTGTAGATATTGAAGCTATAGCCGATGCCGGTTGGACTTTTACCAGCTGGGATGATGATCTGAGTGGATCAACGAACCCGACGTCCGTTACAATGAACAGTGATATAACTGTTACTGCCACATTTACACAGGATACTTATACCCTTACCCTAAATACTTCAGGCAACGGAACTGCCACCAAAACGCCCAATACTCTAACACATCTGAGTGGCACGAATGTCGGAATTGAGGCAACGCCGGATCTTGGTTGGAATTTCACAGGCTGGTCCGGTAACCTGACCGGGACTACCAATCCAGCTACCGTTGTTATGGATGGGAATAAGCTGATTACAGCGAATTTTACCCTGAACAGTTACGAGTTGACCGTTGGGACCGACGGAACCTCAGGTGCTGCGGTAAGTCCTTCCGGTGCTGTGTCGGTGGGCCATGGTCAGGCTCAGGTGATTACTGTCACAAGCATCCCTGCCGGATACCAGTTTAACGAGTGGACCGTAACAAGCGGTACGGGTGCATCCATTTTCAATAAGGATATGGTTACGACAACGGTTACTCTGACTGATGGAGCGGCAACAGTAGAAGCATCCTTTGAACTTAAGCAATATACCTTAACGGTTATTACCGATGGAACCGACGGATCAGCAGTAAGCCCTGCTACCCCGGTAGCGGTCACCCATGGACAACCAGAGACAATCTCTGTAGTTACCATGCCTGAGGGCTACCGGTTAACGAGCTGGTCCATTGTCAGCGGGTTTGCAAATATTGCAAACAATACCCTGGAAACTACAACGGCAACACTTACCAATGGAAATGCCATTATCCAGGCGAATTTTGAATTGAAAGAATACAGACTGACCCTGCTCACCGACGGTACCCAGGGAGCAGCAGTGAGCCCTGCCTTGCCTGTGATGGTTACCCATGGACAACCCCGGATCATTTCAGCGGTTACACCTACAGGATATAAATTCAAAGATTGGGCCATTGTCAGTGGTACAGTTACCCTGGGCAATGAAACCGTAGCAATCACCACTGCTACGCTAACCAGCGATGATGTGATCCTTCGGGCCAATTTTGAATTGAAGAAGTACACGATGTCACTGATCACAGATGGTACTCCTGGAGCAACAGTATCTCCGGCTTTGCCTGTTGTGGTTGAACATGGTCAGCCCCAGCTCATCTCGGCAACTACCATTCCGGTTGGATATAAGTTTAAGAACTGGACACTTTTCAGTGGGTCAGCCACCTTTGAGGATGATACCATGGCGACCA
>JAGLOF010000174.1 GCA_023139105.1 bacterium | reverse complement strand
TAACGAGGCTGTCGAAAAAGGTCAGACCCCGGTTGTTGTCGTTCTTTTTACGACATCACCGGGTGTCAAATTTACGTAAAAACAAAAAACACCTAAACACCCGTGATCGAAAAACAACGATACCCGGGGATTTTCAACAGCATCCCTGGGTGGGAGAGATATCCGAATAATAACGGACTCATCAATTATTTCTCCGTTTTGCTTGCTTTTCTCTTGAATTATAGATATTATATGTCTTCAGCTAACGATCATATTCTCGATCTGGAAGTTCCAGTGGGAAATGTGGCAATTATCAAGAAAAGTTTTGCTACTGGAACAGCATTTCGGCTGGAATACGTTTTAATAGTACAACAACGATGATTTTAAACCTTACAACTTCATTCTGTCATATCTCATAAACGGCGAGAGGATTATTTGAACAAAAAGAATTTGCACAACCTCATCGCCCTGGGTGAAGGTTTTACCACAGAGTTCAAACGGTCCGGTACAACCCATCTGGGTCGTGAGATTTGCGCCTTTGCCAATGCCACTGGCGGGGTGATTCTTATTGGCGTCAGTGATGCCGGGGATATTGTTGAGGTGAAAGACCACAATCGTTTAAAATCTGAAGTGCAGTCCATTGCCAGGTCTGCGGACCCGCCCATCGCTGTTCAGGTTGAGAGTGCCGGTGAAGTTCTGTGTGTAAGCATTCCAGCCCAACATAGCAAGCCATATTCTACTAATGGGAAGTTTTATATCCGTGAAGGTGCCAGTACACAGCAGATGTCCCGTAAGGAGATTCGCGAGTTTTTTTTCAAAGAGGGCCTTATTCATTTTGATGAAATGCCCTGTGAACACTGGTTCACACTCTGCTTTCGGCGACCCGTAATGGAACAGAAGGAAGCGGGGACAGAGCAGTCTGCCCTACAGCCAGAGTCACAGCCAGAGTCACTTAACATCAAAGTGCTGACATTGCTACGCACCGGCGTCATGTCAAAATCCGAACTTTCCATCAATCTTGGACAACAAACAGTATCCGGGCAGCTTAATCACGTCATTCGTAGATTGCTGATTGAGATGTGCATTGAATATACCATCCCCGAAAAGCCCAACAGCCGCTTACAACAATATCGGCTGACTGCAAAGGGCAAGAGCATAGTGGAACGAGAATGTACTCAAGGATGAAGGCTGTTCAAATTATAAGGATTAACAATGAAAATTAAAATTTATTCCAACTGGATGTTGTTTTTTGCGATGTTTTTATATTTTACACCAGTCAAAACAGCGATGGGCGCAGACTTGGACTCTGCCTTGAATAAAGTGGTGAAGGAGATGCGTCTGTCTGTTCAGAGATATGATGTGAATTTAGAGACAGCCACGATTGCACTATTCCCTTTCCAAAGTAATGAATCACTTGCACGTAAAAAAGTAAATTTAGCAGTGAGTGAAATATTAACTCAGAAATTGATAGTGCAATCATTCTTCAAGCTTGTTGAAAGAGTACAGCTGGAGATTTTACTCAGTGAACAGAAGTTGGGGATGACTGGTATTGTGGAGAGCCAGACAGCAGCTGAAGTCGGGAAAATGCTGGGCGCAAGATTTGTAGCTTTGGGATCTATTGTCCAGGTTGGAAAATCCTATCAGATCAGTGTCAAACTTGTAGAAACCTCTACATCGGAAATTATTGGAGCTGTCATTGTTGAAGTCCCAATAAAGGTATTTGACCAGGAAGCTTCCCGATATTTAATGTTGGTGCCAAATCAGCAGGCTATTGGTCTTTATGTTGAAGGAACATTTTATTCTAAAATTCAAGTGGATAGTCAACCCATACAATCTCAATGGGATGTGACTGTTACACCTGCCAATGTACAGCCGGATTATCAAAATGCCATCGGTATGGGTTTTCGTTATTTTCCATTCCAAAATTGGATGCTTGACCTGTATGTGATGAGTATCGGCATTGGGAGTGGAGACCGCCCTTTTACGGGATCCTTCAAAGAAAATCCAATTTATCCGGATGAATTGGAATCAGATCTGAATGGGGCAGGAATCCGCTTCACCCTGAATAAGACCTTTAGAATAACTAATCGGTTTAATGCAATAGTGGGGCTTGGAGTTGAATTTATCGAACTTGTACATAAAGATAAGGGGCGGGGTAATGGTACTTTTAACGATGGGGATTTTGTCTATTTGCTGGAGACAAAAAAAGAGAAGGCTCAGTATGTTGCTCCACTTATACGTGTGGGCATAGAGTGGAGGGTACAGTCACGTTTTGGCCTTTCCTGCTTTGTCTATGGGAGATTGTCTGATCAGAAACATTCTATTTATGCAGCCCTTACTCGTCAAAATGGCTATGAGCCTTATCAGCGTGAAACAGTCAACTTAAACACATATACAATTCATTTGCCGCAGATTGCAGTGGGGTTCAGTGCTGCATTCTATTTTTAGTATATTGTGGTTCTATTCCAAATGATTTATAATAAAGAAGGAGAGCATGTATGAAGCGTTTTTTTAGTGTACTTGGAAAAAGTTTTTTAGTGCTGCTGCTTTTGATATGTTTTTTAATCGGTGGTATATATATTTTTCGCAATACCCTGATCCACAGGGCAATTGACGGAGCCGGAGCGTATGCACTGGGTACGGACACGAATATAGAATCAGTTGATGTAGATCTCAGGCATGGTCATATCGTGTTAAAGGGACTGATCATTGCCAATCCACCTGGCTTTGATGAAAGTCCATTTTTAGATATTGAGCGTATTGAAATTGCTTTTCATCCGCGAAGCATTTTAACCCAATCGGTCAGGATCAGTTATTTGTCATTAAAGGGAGTATCGCTGTATCTGGATAAACACGAGGGTACATCCAATTATGAATTCATACTCAATCATATTCAGTCTCTGGATTCCACATCAGCTAATACGGAAACAAAACAGTCCGGTGCGCTTATAATAGATAAATTGATTCTTGAAGATATAAAAGTTTCTGCCACTTTGCTTCCTCTTGGAGGAGATGTTACCAGATGTAATTACGGTATTGATAAAATTGAGCTGAAAAATCTGGGTACCGATGAAGAAGAAGGCCTTTCCACTCACCAGGTATTTGGTATTGTGACAAAGGCACTTTTTTCAAGTGCTTTGCAGATTGGTGGAAAGGTGTTGCCGGGACCAATCAGGAACGGACTGAATTTTGCTTTAACGCCGGTTTGGAATCTTGGAGAACTTGGTATTAATGTAGTGGCTTTTACAGTGGGTGGTGCTGTTGATGTAGCCAGCTTCATGGGAAAAGGTATCCTGAATGTTGGAAAAGGTTTGGGCAAGGGTATTATTGGTATAGGTAAAGCTATTATTCCAGGTGGAAGTGAAGCTGACAGCCTGAAGGTTGAACCGGCGGAGGAGAAAAAATAGAGGGAGTTTTAATATGGCATTAAGTGCACTTGATGATAAGTCAGTTGAACCCAACGATGAGATTGTTGCTGAAGTATTGGGATTTGATTCTTTACAGTTGTGGTTGGATATCCGCCTCCATATTGCTGAAACTTATCCGCCAATGACGGTTGAGTGGAACTTTCCCGGTGCGAAATACGGATGGTCTTGCAGGCTGGTTCAGCGCAAACGGTGTATTATTTATCTGATCCCTCAGGAAGGGCACTTTCTGGCCGCATTTGTATTTGGTGAGAAAGCCTTGGAGCTTGTACGTAAGGCAGGTATTCCTGATGCCCTGCTGGAAGAGCTTGAGAATGCAAGGAAGTATGCTGAAGGCCGGGGGATACGTTTCCCGGTCCGTACCCGGAGCGATGTTGAGACAGTTAAAAAACTGGCAACGTGTAAGATGGCAAAATAGATACTGGTTCAACATAAAGTAAAGAGAGTTCTATCTTGAATCAGCTGGGTAAATACTAAATTTTGCCACAGTTTATCACAGATACGTACGGATAGAAGAGCATTGCCTACGAAAAAGAGCGGAGAAGAACACGGAGCCGCCCGGCCCGAAGGATATTGAATTTTACGAGAGCTGTTAAGAGCACTCGCACAAAGCTCACAAAGCACACGGAGCCGCCCGGCCCGAAAGGATATTGAATTTTACGAGAGCTGTTAAGAGCACTCGCACGAAGCTCACAAAGCACACGGAGCCGCCCGGCCTGAAGGATATGGGATTCTTCGGAGGCTGTTAATTGAAATTTATAACACCGAATGTAGAATTTCCAAGGAGTTCTACATTCGATATTCTGTATTCGCTATGTGGACATTGGATATCCATCATTTATAAGTACCGCTAAAAGATTTCCGGCTGAGTCCCGGTTCTGTACGGAGGACGACATGAGAGAAAAGGGTGTACAACACAGTAAACCGTACACATTAACAAACAGAATGTCATCCCCGAAATTTTTTATCGGGGATCTTGGTAACCGAATTAGGGGAGAAACTGCGTTTCAGGGAGAGGTGGATGGGAAAGTTCTTTTATTGCCGGATTAATCTGTGTCATCTATGCAATAGTTTAAAGAGCATTGATCCACAGATTACGCAGATGTGCGCAGATGGCAGGACATATTAGTGTTGATTTATATTTTCACTCAATTGCCGGAAGAGATAAAATTATATAGCCTATTGTTCAACAGTCTCCGGTGGCTGTGTCGCCGGGTGATTGTAAAGTTTAATTCAGGTATTCTTTTTCAAAACGATATCACCAAGTTGTACGCCTAAAGCATTGGCAACTATTTCACATTTTGCTTTAAGCATAAAATAGATATTCTCTTTGCGATGCGCACAGGACTCGTAATTGCCATGGCCTTTGGCAATTATGAAATCTGCTGATCCAAATGCTTTCAGGAATTCAGTAGAGGCATTTTGAAAGTTTATACCAATATCATCTGATCCGGTTTTAATTACAGGTACCAGGTCGGTCATGCCTGTCTCTTCAGCATCTTCCATAAGCACATCATTGATAATCGGTGCTGATTTAACAACGTATATAATCTCCAGTTCATACTGTAGCAAATGCTCAATTAAGAGCCTGTCAAAGACTATCTCCCCGGAGTTGTCTCCCAGATAGATGAGCTTACGGCCTGTTTTTAGTTCTTGCCGGAATGCTGTGCTGCTGTCAATTGCAAAGGGTATATCCAGTACTGCTGTGATATCCCTGGCAATATCAAAATCATGACCTATGCCAAGGTCAATTATATTTCCTGCCACGGCAAGGTGCAAGGCCACATCCAGGGGATTGTCGGCTTTTTTGATAAGTGGCTGGAGTTCAGATACAAGATCCAGAGCTTCACGGTTTGTCTGCCGTTTGATTTGATAATATGGATCGGCCTCTCCTGTCACTTCAGTAACAATGCGGTAGAGTGGTGTTGATAGTGCTGCCGGTGTAACAGAGAGATCTGCATCTGGAATCAATGCTGCTACACGATCCATAATGCTGCGTTGCATGGTATTATCATCTGTGGCTACACGGGCTGTATTTAAGGCCTGTTTAATGAGGCAGTGCAGACATTGGAGTTCTGATTTCATTATAAGTATATTCCTTGTATGTAAAAAAAACGATGATCTGATTTGAGCAGCAGTCAATATAATATTTTTTTATCGAAAAATCAAAGTTTAAGGCCATCGACAATGAATTAAAATTTTCAATTTTTGGGTATTGAATCAGATAGATAACTTATGGCTCTATGCCGAATCTAGTAAGTAGTTACGCTGTACTTTTTTATAGTTATGAAAAGAGTACAGCATATCTCCACGGAAATTACACGGAGAGTACACAGAGAAGGGCAGAAAAAACAAATCTTATAAACTTTGATAACGCAGGGATTATGCGGGCGGCCCCTGATGGGAATGTGAGATAAAGTTAGAGAGCTGTATGATATGGAACTTAATTGATTTTTGTTTGTAGTTGTTAATTAAGATAGATCTTGCTTTTCTGTTATCATATTGGTAATATAAAAGGAAGTGAATTCAGGAAACTAAATATTTAAAATTATCATAAAAATTATTTATAGCGGAGACTGACCTATGATTTTCTATTTCTTCCTGCTTGCCCTTGTTCCACCTATGTTGGTGATGGCAATGATCTTTTTTTCAGATCGATTTGAGAAAGAACCTCTTCATAAAATTTTTATATGTATTACAGGTGGGGTATTGGTGACTATCCCCATAATGCTTCTTGTAAAAATATGCCCCGGGTTTTTCTCCATCCGCTTTGCTTCAAGTACAATGAATGCATTTTTTAGCAGTTTTGTACATGCGGCATTTCTTGAAGAGACTTTAAAGTTTCTCATTATATATTTTATTGTATTACGCTCTAAATATTTCAATGAACCTTTTGATGCTGTAGTCTATTATGTGGCTGTAGGTGTGGGATTTGCCGTTATTGAGAATTTGCAATATATAACCATGGGCAGTCAGGAAGCCCTTACATATGGCCAGCAAACGGGTCTATATGTACCCTTTATGCAGGTATCCGGAATTATGGCTGTGATAAGATCTTTACCCGGACATACAGTGTTTGCCGCTCTCTCGGGTTTCTTTATTTCAAAATATCAGTTTGGCACATCCAAACACTCAAAAAAATGGCTGTGGCTGGCATGGGGCGTGGCTCTTTTTGTGCACGGTACTTTCAATTTCCTCCTGCATGTATTTCCCGGTAATTCTGCTATAGCAGGAGCAAGCTGGCTCTTTTTTGCAGCAGGTGTTGCTGTTTTCCTTACGTACCCGCTGCTGTTGGACTCTCCCTTTAACAAACCAAGAGGATTGATGTCGCGGAAAGCGCGCAAGGGACTAAGAGACAGTAAAGCCTATGGCAGAAATAATTGGAGGATGTTTATAGTGTTTACTGTGTTATTTATGCTGATAGTGATTGGGACATATTTTTTGAACAGGTGGATTGTGATGGGGTAGGTGGGGTGAGTGTGAGATGAATATAGTGGATGTTGGGTTAAAAAGCGGAACCCAACCTACTGACTCATAAAACCCAGAATAAACAGCCTCCAACACCGGTAGTTGTTAATGACTCCTGGTGTTAAAGGAATTTCCTTTTCCCCTTGCAAAAAATGAAAAATATGTTAACTTGTTGACTGTATTAACGTTAATTGGGTCAATACAGAGGCGGTTTTATGGTTTATTATACCAGGATTTTGGAAAAAAGCATACTCAAATCACTTCAACCCGGTAAGGTGATTCTACTTGTTGGGGCCAGAAGGGTTGGGAAAACGGTTCTTATTCAAAAAATCATTGATCAATTCCCATCGGGGTGCTTGTTGTTGAATGGGGAAGATTATGATACTCAACTTTTATTGGAAAAAAAGAGTATTGCACATTATAAAACACTCATTGGTACCAACTCTCTTTTTGTCATTGATGAAGCCCAGAAAATTAAAAATATTGGACAAATCTGCAAGTTAATTGTTGATCATTTAGATGATGTGAAAGTTCTTTTAACAGGTTCATCTGCTTTTGACCTGCAAAATCAATTTGGTGAGCCTCTTACCGGACGGAAAATTACTTTTCAGCTGTATCCATTGTCTCAGGCTGAATTTTCTATTGAGGAAAATTTACTGGAAACAAGGAGCCGGCTTGATGAGAAAATCATGTTTGGGCATTACCCTGAAGTTTGGCAACTGGATAACTCCCAATCACGCATTGTTTATTTAAAGGAGTTGGCTGAAGATTATCTGCTTAAAGATATTTTAATGTATGACGGCATACGCAATGCGGGTAAACTGCGTAATTTACTGAGATTGATTGCTTTTCAAATTGGTAAAGATGTCTCATATCAAGAACTGGGTAAACAGTTGGGGATGAGTAAAAACACGGTTGAAAAGTATCTTGACCTCCTGACTAAAGTGTTTGTGTTATTTAAAGTAGAAGGGTTCAGCCGCAATTTGCGTAAGGAAATTTCTAAAAGCAGTCGATGGTATTTTTATGATACAGGGATTAGAAATGTGTTTACGGCTAATTTTAGTGCTCCACATATGAGACAGGATATAGGTGAATTATGGGAGAATTACGTGATTAGTGAAAGGTTAAAAAAAATGAGTTATGACCAGAATCATTTTAATTATTATTTTTGGCGTACTTATGATCAACAGGAGATTGACTGGATTGAGGAGCAGCACGGGCATTTGCATGCCTATGAAATGAAATGGGGGCAGCAATGGGTAAGGCCTCCGGGTGCGTGGCAAAAGGCTTATAGTGATGCTACTTTTCAAGTGATTCATCCTGAAAATTATTTAGACTGGATTTGATGGTTAGTCCAATTGTTTTTGTTATTTGTTGCTATTTCGTGACAATAAATGGAAAAGTTTATATATTAGTTTAACCATAGAAGTAATTAAGATGGCAAATCTTGAAAAAGTTGTAAAAGGTAACGGTAAAGGCTTTGCATTAGGTGTTACTAGTTTAATAATGATTTTCACGCTGGTTAATCCAGGATATCTAACCTGGGAAGTATAATATTTTTTATTGTATTCCTTCAAATTATTGATTACGTTGTAACGCAGTGCGTTACATGCATTTAGGGTGCTCTCCCATGATTAATGTATGCTACAAAAAGAAATTTTTAGAAAAATGCTACCAATCCAAATCGGCAGCTATTAAACGTTGGGGACAGGATATTGGCCGGAAATATATCAAACAAATGAGCCTTGTCTATGCAGCCAACACTATCACTGATTTATATACAATTCCTACACTACGATTTCATCCATTAAAGAGAGACCGAAAAGGGCAGTATTCAATAACCCTTGGCAAGCGAGCAAGAATTATTGTGGAGATTGAGGGGAATACAATCCTCATAGTCGAGGAGGTGAATACAGAACATTATGAATAAACCTAATCATTATACAGATATCCCTGTACATCCGGGGGAACATTTAAAGGACACGCTTAAAGAATTAGATCTTTCCCAGACTCAACTTGCCAACCGTATTGGCCTTTCACGAAAAGTGGTGAATTCCATACTCAATGGGAAAGCACCCATCACACCCTCAACGTCCATTTTGTTGGAGCGTGTGCTGGGGATGCAGGCACATATTTGGAATAATTTGCAGCAGAACTATGACTTAAACATGGCGTATCTTTCTGAACAGAAGCGCATCAAGCTTGAAAGTACTCTTCTAAATCAATATCCTATTAAACAGATGAAAAAATTCAGATGGATTGTTGGTGACGGCACTAGAGAAGATAATATAAAAGATCTGTATAAATTCTTTGGTGTCGCCAGCCTGGCAAATATAGAAAAGACCCTGACGGTTCAGTTTCGCCGGTCGTTATGGGGAAATACCTCAAAGGAAGCGATCTATACCTGGTTATGTCAAGGCGAAAAAGAAGCCAAAGTTATTGAAATAGAAAGTTTTGATAAAGATAAACTTACAGGTATTTTACCTGATTTGAGACAATTGACAAAAAAGCAACCAGTAATGTTTCAAGACGAAGTTGTAAGGCTTTGTGCTAATGCAGGTGTTGCAGTTGTGTTTGTTCCGGACCTACCCAAGACTCATATAAACGGGGCAACATTCTGGTTGGACAACCATAAAAAGGCCACTATTCTTTTAAGCCTTAGATTTAAAACAAACGATCACTTATGGTTCAGCTTTTTTCATGAAGTTGGGCATATTCTCTTACATACTAAAAAAGAGAGTTTTTTAGATCTTGACAACAATGAATTGGATGCTGATGATATGGAGAAAGAGGATCAAGCCAATCAATTTGCTGCAGACCTGTTGATACCACCTGAGGCGTGGGATAACTTTAGTAAGATATCGCTGTTTACAAAAATAAATGTGATTCACTTCGCAGATGAAATTTCAATTGCACCGGGTATAGTAGTGGGTAGACTACAACGTGAAAGGCTGCTTCCTTTTACTCATTTAAATGGACTTAAAGAACGATATGAGTGGGTAGTAAATAACTAAGATTGTCAGGTAAAGTTCCGATCGTCCAGGATATCTATCCTGGGGGTATAACGGGGAGTGATATGTATCCCAATGGGCGACGGGGTGTGGAGCCAAAAAAAGTAGCCTTCTTGTAGTATTATCGATTTTTATTAAAATATAAATGTGGTGGGGCATTGATTATGAAGAAAACAGTTAGTTTATTCCTTTTGGTATTGTTATGTGCATGTCAAAGCAGTCAAGAAAGACTCTCCACCGAGATTTTACAAATAGAGAATGGCCTACTTCCTAAAATACTGGTGGCCGGTGAAGCGTTGGAGCCCTATAATATTATTGATCGTATGGCCCGCTACAAAGTCCCTGGAGTCAGCATTGCGGTTATTTTAGATGGTAAGATTAGATGGGCCAAAGGGTATGGTATAGCCAACACAGAAGATTCTACACGGGTCAATATACGCACACTGTTCCAGGCCGGATCTATCTCCAAACCCATTGCAGCACTGGCTGTTTTAAAATTGATGGATGACGGTATATTAGACCTGGATGCCAATGTTAACCGGTACTTAAGCGATTGGAAAGTAGGGGAGAATCGTTTTACCGCCCAGGAGAAAGTTACCCTCCGCCGTCTTCTCCGCCACCAGGCCGGCACCACGGTGCATGGCTTCCCCGGATACAGTCAGGATGAAGCAATGCCTTCCCTCAATGCGGTGCTGAGTGGCCAGGGAAACACCGCAGCGGTGGTGGTGGATACAATGCCAGGCATCATCTGGCGCTACTCAGGGGGGGGCTACACCATTTTAGAAAAAGTGATGGAAGATGTCACCGGACTGCCGTTGGATGAGTATATGGCCCGGCACATTTTAGGGCCTATGGGGATGACCAATTCCACTTATGCTCAACCCCTACCTGATTCGCTACATGGGCAAGCCAGCGCAGCCTATGACAGTGAAGGGAACATCATCGACGGTCTCTGGCACAACTATCCGGAGCAGGCCGCCGCTGGTCTGTGGACCACGCCATCAGATTTGACGCGGTACCTGATCAGCATTCACGAGATAAGAATGGCCAAGCGCCGAGGTGTGCTCACCTGGGGGACTGTAATCAAATTGATCACCCGTGACAAAAACAGTTGGGGGCTGGGGCCCAAGATACAAAAAGTCGATGGTGAAGTGGTCTTCAGCCACGGCGGCAAGAATGCTGGATTCACCAACGACATGTTCGCCTTTGTCCGCCAGGGAGCCGGTGCAGTGGTCATGACCAATGGCGACGGTGGTGGCCCACTTATAAAAGAAATACTCCACTCGCTATCCCGTTATTACGACTGGAAGGTCAATACGCCCAGGACGGTCTCGCTTGTTGAACTTGATATAGATGCCCTGCAACAGTTGACAGGGCACTACAAACTGAACTTCAAAGTACATGGCATCAGTGACTATTTCATCACCGTGTCGATCAAAGAGGGGCAGTTGTTTGTCCATGACCCCAATAATGGCGATGACAATGTTCTTTCACCAATGAAAGAGTGTGAGTTTATTGATATTGAAAAGGGCAATGAGGTGACTTTCCAGCAGACAGAAGAAAACGGTGTAACCGGTTTGCTCTGGTCTGGCCACTATCAATTTGATAGGGTGATTGGGGAGTAAATAGTTATTGATGATGCCGATGTTATGCGATTTCTTCAGAATAAAGGCATTATTCGTCATCTCTGATCGCTCAGGATATTCATCCTGGGTGTATAATGGGGAGGGATATGTATCCCGATGGGCGGTGTGGAGTCAAGAAATTCAGCTTTCTTAAAGAACAAAAATCAGACAGGATAACAGGATTAACAAGATAAAAAAAGACATACCTGTGCCGTGTGTTCTATCCTGTAGATCCTGTGATCCTGTCAATAAAAATTACCACGAGGATCGGAATCATTTTACAGCCACTGGAGAATCTAATGTCTATCGGGCCGGGTGGCTTTGTGTTCTTTGTGGGCTTTGTGCGAGGAGAGTTCGTGTTCTAATAATCGTACAGAGGACATTGTTTCATGATAAATTGACACCAATACAAAAAGGCGTCTCATGTGAGACGCCTTTCAATTTCTCTGTAGGAACGCTACTTGGTAATAGCACCGGAACGAATACAAGCTGTACAAACTCTCATCCGTTTTTTAGCACCGTTCACATTGACTCTAACCTTTTGAAGGTTTGGGAGCCAGCGACGTTTAGTCAGGTTGTGGGCATGGCTCACAGCATTACCTGTGATAGGGCCTTTTCCACAAATTTCGCATTTACGGGACATGATCATCCTCTTTTATATCAAAGTATTAATTACATTCTGTCTGAGCCAACCAACATAATACATTTTTTTACAAAAATCAAGCAGTTTTTGTCTCGAAGCTCATCCTCCTGACAGCTTGACTCGATAACCTTCGCTTTCCAGATAAGATTTAGCCGCCTCACGCTTATCGCCCTGAAGGATAATTTCTCCATCTTTAATGCTTCCGCCACTGCCGCATTTCATCTTGAGCATACGTGCCAGTTCTTTCAGCTCAGCAGAAGATTTTACAATACCGTTGATGATAGTCACCTGCTTGCCGCCCCGTCCTTTTGACTCCCTGCTGATTCGTATTACACCATCGCTTTCTGTCAGTATCGGAGAATTATCACACAGGCAACTACCAACAGGCTGTTCACAGCCGGGGCATATGCGTCCTGCCCCGGTTGAGTAGACCATGCCGCTATCAGTGGTTTTTTTCATTCTTCCCAAGATCTACATGCCCTGCTTATTATTTGTATACTTTGTGATGAGAGTATTTCGCACTTGCTTGAACATATCAAATGAACGCTGCATCTGTTTTTTTGAGTAGTCTGTTAAGAATTTTTTTGCTTTTTTAGGACTCTTCTTATAGAGCTCAAGGGCTTTTTTATCAATATCTGCCTGTGTCTCAAACCATTCGTTTTCAAGAGGATTGCGTGCTGCATGCAGATCCTTGATTCCTTCCTGCCATTTGAGATAGAGCAGGTTATCTACCATGTCAATGCCCCAGCGGGCCGAGGTCTCGGAATAGGCTTTGGGATCGTATTCTTTATATGCTTCGTGTATCTCCTGTACACCGGCATAGATTGGCACGTAGGTGGAGATATGCGGATTGTCAAGATAGAACCAGTAGACACCACCAATTTCCGGAGGCAGCCATGAGCGAAGCTGTGCAACCATACCGTGGCCTGTGCGTGACACCATTCGGCGATAGGGAATATCCAGAAGTTCACGCATATCCCGGGTTGGAAATGGCGTGGTAAGCGGACTCTTCTCCATGCGGCCGCCGCCACGGGGGATAAACCAGTCAAAATCTGCAGTCATGTCAAAAATTGTACCTTCATATACCTGACGCTGGAAAGCAATGACGTCTTGCACAGACATTTTTTTCTCGGGTTTAACAGAGAAGGGGTATATGGCAATGTCTTCAATGTATTGATGATAAATATCATAGCCCTTGTATGGATGCGACAGATACTTATTAGGCCATTGGCGAAAATTAGGCGCAACTGTGGAATAGAATAACCAGAATCTGGATGTGGCCCATTCACGGGGTTCCGGTGCATATACTTTCTGCCAGATAAACGGCATGCTGCCATTGGGATCATACCAACCATGATCGATGGCTACTTGCTTGTAGTTTGCCGAGGCCTTGAACCAATTTGGTTTGGTGAGATCAATCTCTTTGATGATTGACCAGTTAGGTACTATGGTAACGTGGTCATCCGGAACTCTTTGTGCTGCCCAGATAGCACCAAGATCACCGCTCTCCGGATCCCATTCAGGACCAACTGCAAAGACTTCCATTACCCATGCTTCATTGGGATCTGCAATACAGAGTGCCTCTGATTCCGGGCCGCATGATGGCAGGAATCCGTATTTTTCCACCAGATCGCCAATTAGCTTAATGGCTTCACGCGCTGTCTTGCAACGCTGCAAAGCGAATATCTGGGCCTGTTCAATTGTCATTATCTGCATGCCGATGGATTTATCGACCTTAAGGTCTTCTTTCTGACTCAATGTGGATTCACCTATGGCCAGCTGATGCTCATTGATATGAGAATAGGCCGAGTGGAAGTAAGTATAGGTTTTTTCTACCTGGGGGATATAGCCCAGAATCTCACCGTAATCATCGATAGTTTTATTTACATCCTGGATGCCGTAGTATACAGGGGCTTTGGCACCTTTTTTAAATTTCCGGCCTTTTACTACATTGACGCGGCATTCGGGGCCGCACTCGGTGTGGCTGGTAATTACAGATCCGTCAGTAGAAGCCAGCTTACCGACGATGATATCCGTACAGCCGTCATCGGCATTGTCTTCTTTTATTTGCCCAAAGCTTAATACTGCAGCCAGAACAATAATAATTGACACACATTTTTTAAACATGAAAAATCCCCCTCTGTCAATCGGATTT
>JAGLOF010000173.1 GCA_023139105.1 bacterium | reverse complement strand
ACATCGTAGACATGTACTTCACCGGCTATGTTCACATCGCTGAGGCGATACACATAGCTTTGCCCTGCCTCCACATCCGCATCACTGTAAGCATATTCATAGTGCGCCGAGCTGTTGCCCTTGCCGCACAACTCCGGATGGGTTTGGTATGAGGCGATCACATCCCAGCGTAGGGGCGATTCATGAATCGCCCGCTCTAAAACAAACCCCAGGTTGTCTGTTTCACTCTCCGTGATCCACTTCACTTCAACACCGCCGTCTATTACTGCGGCAGAAAGGGAGTGCAATTCAACGGGCAGAGAAGCGTCCCCGTTTGAAATCAATGCGTTTGTTATGCTGCCCGAGAGCGTGCCCTTGCTCAGAGTAAGACTGGCATTTTCAACAATAACGCCCTGCACCGTACCCGTGGCATCAGCAGCCACATCACCGGTCAAAAAGTAGGTAGTGCCTCCGGTGACAATGGCACTGGAGAATCCCGAAAAGGAGGCCGAACTGCCATCCCCGGGATCTGCAGCTACGGTAGAACCCACCTGCGTATCCGATCCGAAAGAACCATCGGACGAGGCCCACAGTTTGAGATTGGAGAGCCCCGTACGCGTCCCGTTGAGTTTGATGGAGGCGGCAGTTATAGACGCCCCGGAAACGTTCCCTGTCAGCTCAAAACGCCCCAGCACCTGGTCGCCGCCCCCTCGGGTGATATTGGGTGTGAAGGCGCTACCGTCGGTGAAGGTGACTGTGACATTGGATGTCGTGAAGTTCTCCACGCCGCCGTAGGCTGTACCCTGGGTGTTGATAGCGTAGGCCTGAATATAGTAGGTGGTTCCCGGTGTCAGCGATGAAATGATCTCGCTGAAAGTACCAGTGCCGCTGCCATTGCTTTTCTGGGTCACACCTGCATCGCCTATGTAAGGTTTGGTATCGGTAGAGGAGTAAACCATGCCGCGCTCTGAAATAGCATCTCCTCCATCACTGTTGATGATGCCGCCCAGAGATGCCGACGTCTGTGTCACCGATGTAGCGCCAGAAGTGGTTAAAACCGCTTCTGTGGGTGGCGTGGTGCTTCCTTCGTAGTAGATATTGAGATCGTCCACGGCGAAATCATTGCCGCCACCCTCGGCTTGGGAATTGGTCAAGGTGAGGATCGGCCTGAGTGACGCGGCGGTGAAGGAGCCGGAGAGACGGGTCCAGGTCTGGTACTGGCTGCAGGTGAGGGTGCCGATGACTTCGGCATCGGCCTTGAATGTAAGGGAGGCGTGGGCACCGGTGTGATAGACATCCATGATCCAGGCCGAAAAATCATAGGTTTGGCCGATGACCAGATCCTGACTCGGTTCTCCCTGCCAGACGATGCTGCTGGTATTGGGGGAGCCGTTGGCGATGAACATCATGCCTGAGCCGGTGGTGTGGTCCGATCCATTGAGCCATGCACTGTGATAATTATACGCGTTGTAGCCAACACCGTAGGTACCTTCCGCCTCCAGCTCGTTGTTCACTCCGCCGATATCGGCTTTATAAGTATAATCGGATGAGAATCCCGAATTGCCTGAGGAAAAATCTCCGTTGGTGATAATGATGCGTTCAGACGATTTGCTGAAAACAGTCTTTTCAGCTAAAACGGGTAAGATGGAAATGACTAAAAATATAATCGAGGCTATCAATTTGGCAATAGAAATCCGGTAACGAATACTTTTCATTTTGCACTCCTTTATCTTCTATGGTTTTTATCATTAGAGTGAAGAGATAGATTTTCACAGAATAGTATTTGAAATAATATCGAAAATTCCTTATCTTTTACCAAATTAAACTTGTTAAGATTGGTAAAACTTGACATTTCCAAATAACAGAAATCGAGACCGTCTGCCCGGTTATTTTCTGATTTTCCTGTATAAAACAATCGCATAAAACAATGATTGATATTCCATGAAAAATATTTTGCCCATTCGATACATCCTACTCAGTTTCATGCTTTTGGCTCCCGCGATTTCCACACAATCTGGTTTTGACATCGAATCGGAAATTCAGCGGCTCGACTCGCTGGATGTCCATGAATACCGTCTGGCGGTAGATACTCTTCATTTCAGGCTGGCCCGTATCAATGATCTGGCACTCCGAAAAGACTATACGGAAAGATTATTTTCCATCACGGCAGCCCGAGATGAGATCGCGCATATTCGCTCTTTGGTTTATCCGGTCATTTACTCCGACTCAATTCAGGTGCAGTATTTGAATGAGGCATTCAGGATTGCAAAAAAATATAAATCGATGAAAGAGATGGCCTGGCTGGAAGAGCGCCGCTGCCGATATTATATGGAAAAGGCCCAATATGATTCGGCCATGGCTTCCATCCTGAAACTCAGGGATGACTACAGACCCAAACGGGACAGCGACGACTTGTTAAATATTGAGAATTTGCTGGGGGATATCTATTACAAATCCGGCCTCTATGAGCAGGCCCGGAAAGTGTATCTAGGCATCCTGAAAGAGTATGAAAGAAAAGATCAGTGGGATTTCTGGCGTCCGTATGTCATCATGAACAACATCGGGCTTATCGGATTAAGAACACGGAATTATCAAAAGGCCATCAACTGGTTCAGTGAGTCTCTGCGCATGGCAGATATCCATCTGACTATCCCTGAAAAGAACAACATCAGGGCGTTCTCGTTGGTGAAGCTGATGGAAACGACTATTCAAACCGGGAGTTATGACCAGGCCCGGCAATATCTTGAACAGGTGGAATCCATACCGCAGCATGAAATCTATTTGGATGTCCAGCAGGAACGGATGTTTTGGAATAGTAAGCTCCTTTTGATGGAAGGAGACGCCCCTGAAGCACTCACCCTGGCAACAGCGCTTATGGCCTACGGTTTGGGGCTTCCTGTTAAGAAATACGATGCTGAGATCCATTTGCTGATGTCTCAAATCCATAAGGCTATGGGCAATTCTGCTGCGTCCTTACAGCATCTGGAAAAACACACCGCAATCAATGAATCTCTGTCCATTCAAAGCCATCTTACCCGTTCACTGCTGATCCTGGCTGAAAAGGACCATCAGTTTACCAAAGATAAGTTGAGGAGCTCGCATCAGGAGCTGAGATACTTGGCAATCATTGTGGTTATGATGCTGCTTGCGTTGCTTGTTGTCTCCGTGCTTTACCGGCGTCTCTATTTGTCAAAGCTGGTGCTGGTGAATAAAGCAAAAGTAAAAAAACCATCGAAAACCCGTTTCCGGGAGGGCCTTGCGTCAGAAGGACAGCGATCAGAGATTGAACCGCTGGCCGAAAAGCTGCACGAGCTGGTTGCCGAAAAAAAGATATTTCTTGATCCTGATTTGACCCTTCAAAAAACAGCGGGCTATTTGTCAACAAATCGAACGTACCTATCCAATGCCGTCAATCACGCTTTTAATATGAATTTCCCTACCTATATTAACCAGCTAAGAGTTCAGGAATCCATACGTCTGATTTCGGAGGGCTTCACTTCAAAGCAAACTTTGGAAGCCTTGGCCAAACAGAGCGGGTTTGCCAACCGAACGGTTTTTATCACAGCATTCAAAAAACATACCGGTGTTACGCCGTCATTTTTTATAAAGAATTTTTAAACGAAGACTTTGAACATGTATAGTTATGAAAAGTAACGGAGTTCCCTCCCGGCCTCATGCGAACGAGATATGACAGCGCTGTTTACGCCTGTATTTTCGGCACACCAGCGCTGCCTTGTCCCAAGATGCAGGTTCAGATGATCAACGCAACATCACCACCTTCTGCGTCTTCACACCTTGTTCACTTTTCATGACAATGATGTATGTTCCCGTGGCGGTTTTCCGCCCGGACATATCATCCCCATGCCAGTACACATTATAAGATCCAGTCGATTGCTCCTCACTCACTAACGTTTGGACTTTACGTCCCAGCAGATCATAGACGACAATTTCAACAGGCCCTGCCTCGGCCAGTTGATAAGGGATTTTCGTCTCCGGATTAAAGGGATTGGGAAATGGTGGTTCCAATACCGTTTCCAACGGAGCCTCGGGCAGGGTGATCCGGATGACGTCATAAATATGAACCTCGCCGTCGGTACTCACATCGCTGAGGCGGTAGGTGTAGGTCTGTCCGACGTCAATCTCTGAATCGACAAACGTGTATTCATGTTTCTCTGAAGAATTGCCATGACCCATTAAATTGGAATAGGTTTCATACGAGGCAATGACATCCCATTGTAGAGACGTTGCATGCAACGTTTCTACCGCCCGCTCCAGAATGAATCCCAGGTTATCTGTCTCAGACTGCGTGGTCCATTTGAGATGAATCCCATCCCGTGAAATTTCCGCTGAGAAATGGGAGAGTTCGACAGGAAGGCTGGCATCACCAATCGTCGGCATGGGTTCAGTACCCAAAGCACCTGGCGTTTCCATTGCCATTCCGGCAGGGGTGTCACCTGTATTTTCGCCTCCATAGTATGCATTCGCAGCTCCACCATCTCCCAGGACCAGACCGATAATCCAAATCTTATCATCACCGCCCAGATCAAAACGGAATAGATAAATTGAGCCCATCTGGTAGTAATTTACACCATCCGAGAGGGTAGTGTGGGGTCCCATATTAGTATAGAGACCGTTTGTTAAGGCAGTGCCGGCACCCGTAACGAGCATATTATTACTTGACCCTGTAGCATTTATTGTCGGATAGGGTTCAGTGCCTAAAGCTCCCGAGTCTTCCATTGTCAGTCCGGCAGGAGTATCACTTGCATTCATGCCTGCATAGCATGCATTTGTAAATCCGCCATCTCCCAGGACCAGACCAATAATCCAAATTTTATCACCACTGTCGTCAATGCGAAATAGATAATTGGAGCCCATCTGGTAGTAATCCACATCATCCGAGAGAGTGGCGTGGGTGCCCATATTGGTGTACAAACCATTCGTTTCTGGTGTGCCGGCACCACTGACAAACATGTCTGCGCCCTGAACGGTCATTGATAACGAGAGAAATAAAAATACCAGGATTCTTTGAGTAGATTTCATAGCAACCCTCATTTATTTTATGATGTTTTTCGTTCCCAAACAAATAATTCCAAAAAATCAAATTAAAAATAGTCAGGATATTTCAGTTTGTTCCTTTTTAGTGTATTCGATGTAATCACTCTTGCACTTACTTTTTACTTTATCCTTGCTCTTCCTACTTTATCCTTTGGACTTGCTCTTCAACGCACCATCACAACCTTTTGCGTTCTCATACCTTCTGCGGTTTTCAGCACAATCAAGTATGTCCCCGTTGCCGTCTTATGGCCCCATGCATCATCCCCATGCCAATAAACATTATAACTCCCTGCCGATTGATTCTCATCTACCAACGTTCGGACTTTTCGACCGAGCAGATTATAGACGACAATTTCGACAGGTCCTGATTCCGCCAGCTGATAGTTAATCCGTGTCTCCGGATTAAAGGGATTGGGAAATGGCGGTTCCAAAACCGTCTGAGCAGGAGACCCGGGCAGGGCAATGGTGATTTCATCATAGACATTTACCACACCAGAGGTGTTCACATCAGAGAGGCGATAAATATAGGATTGGCCGGCATCCACATCTTCGTCAACAAACGTATATTCATGCTGCTCTGAGCTGTTCCCCTGGCCTCGTAAATCATAATGTGTTTCATACGAGGCAATGACATTCCATTGTAGGGGCGAATAATCATTCGCCCGCTCTAGAATGAAACCCAGGTTATCAGTTTCACTCTGTGTGGCCCACTTCACCTGCACACGCCCGGATACCAGTTCACCGGAAAAAGAGGAGAGTTGAACAGGCAATGAAACATCATCTGCATCATTATCCAGTATATCAACAGTAACACGGCTGGTACTTAACGTAGCATTAACAGGATCAGAGAGATCAAAATAAAAATTCTCATCCCCTTCACACAGGTAATCGCCCTTGACATAACAATTCACTGATTTTTGGGATTCATTGGGTGCAAATTCAATTGTTGTCGGCGATATAGCTTCATAGTCTGTATTCGATACAGCCGTGCCAGTCGTGGTCTCAAATGTAACCGAAACCGTTTTGGCAGTGGCACCGATTTTTTGAATCATAAAGGAGATTGGTTTTGTACCTATGTCTCCTTCTGTGATACTCGTATCACATTCAATGACAATTTTAGGAGGGGAGTCATTATCAACAATAGTTCCTGTTGCTGTAGAGTGTATGATTGTAGCATTATATGAATCAACAATTTTAACTGAAAAGGTTTCGTTGTACTCATCAAGATTATCATCAAGTATTTTTACGGCAACTGTTTTCGATCTTTCAAAAGGGGCAAAATCAACGCGGGTAGATTTTTCGTTATAATCAGCATCAAGGACAGCTGTAATATCAGTATCAGTATGAAAGTAGACATGTGAAGATATATTTGGACTGCAATTCCGGGATATTGCAAAATTCATATATGTTGATTCCCCGGATCCCTCTGTACAAGTGGCATTCCCAACACTAACTTGTACGGGAGTTTGTGCTAATGTAACATTCGCTCTCATTTTAACGGTGACACCATAATGGATGCCTGTAGCACTTACCACCACCTTCATAGTAGGATTTGTATAAATACATTCGCCGACTTTAGAAATGCCAAACCAGGCATTCTCGCAATAGCTGGTGATTTTTATTTTCAAGTCCCCATTTTCTTCATACCAATAGTTTTGCTCTTCATAGAATTGTTCCCATGGAGGATCAGGATAATAATTAACATATTGTCGAATGATTTGGCCGCTATCGCTAATGTCGTCATATATCACTATTTTAAGGGCAGAATAATCTGACCAAAGAATATCCCAGTTGATTTGGCCTGAGCTTATTACATAGTCTTTTAGGTAGTATGTATATACTTCGTCACCACATAGTTCAGTGCTGAATGCAAAATACTCTAAATTAATTTCAAATGTTGTACTAGCTTTTGCTTGTGAAGAAAATAGTACTACAGAAAGCAAAAGCATTTTCGCTAAATTTTTTTTTGTAAACATAGTGGGTCCTCCCCAATAATAAATCTTCTTTATGTTCAATACATCCTTTGAAAGCTGGACGGCGTCACCCCATATACTTCCCTGAAACACCGCATAAAATAGGAGGTGCTGTTAAAACCAGCCTGCCGCGCCACAGCCGAAAGCGGATGCACGCCCTGTTTCATCAGTTCTACAGCTCGTTTCAGACGGAGCTTGCGGATGAAACCACTGGCCGACATTCCTGTGAGGCCCGTCAGTCTACGGTGCAGCTGGGAACGGGAGAGGTTCATCTTCTCTGCAAAAATCGTTACACTGAAATCCGCATTGCTGATATTTTTGTCTACTACCATAGCAGCCTGCTGAAGGAAAATGCGTCCCACAGGTGTGATTGTACGATCTTTGTCTGTAAGAGAAAAATTTGATTGATTCATGGGTATAAGATAGAGAAAAGCGGGCTATACTGTTATGAACGCATGTTGCAAAGTTGTTAACGTATGTTGTGTATTTCCGGAACCGTAAGGAGATTGCCACGGCAAGGAACGCCTCGCAATGACACGTACTCATCAACGCCTGTCACTGCGAGAGAGTCCCGATGCTTTTTCGGGACGACCGCGGCAGTCCCCCGGAGGATCAGCAGAGACTGTTGTGCTTTTCCGGAACCGCGAGGAGATTGCCACGG
>JAGLOF010000172.1 GCA_023139105.1 bacterium | reverse complement strand
GGAACACACAGAATACACGGAGCCTTCCAGCCCTGCCCTAAATATAAAGAAAAGAGCATTTAACCACGGAACACAAAGAATACACGGAGGCCTCCCAGCCCCGCCCTAAATATAAAAAAAAGTGCATTTAACCACGGAACACACAGAATACACGAAGCCTTCCAGCCCTGCCCTAAATATAAAAGAAAGAGCATTTAACCACGGAACACACAGAATACACGGAGCCTTCCAGCCCTGCCCTACACATATAGAAGTAGAGTAGGACAGGATCACAGGATTAAATGATGAATATCCAATGTCCAATAACCAATATCGAATGTCGAAGTAAGAACTCCTTGGAAATTCGACATTCGGTGTTCTGCTGTTCAATATTCGTTCTATTAAATCTGAATTTACAGTTCCCACGAAGAATTCGACATCTTTTGTCACTGCAAGGAGTCCGCTCCTTCAGGAAGACGACTGCGGCATCCTCCTCAAGGCTCAGCAGAAACTATCCGTTATTCAACTACTGGTATTAGAAATTTTATTCCATCGTATACCCGAAAGAATCTTTTTTAAATATTAAAAGGTTGACATGTCAACTTATTATTTCTTATATTAGGTTGACTTGTCAACTAAAAGGAGAAAAGAGTTGCAACAGAAACAGATATTGGATGATGAAAATGTTGGGCGTTTGCTATTTAAGCTCTCTGTACCGGCAATAGTTGGTATGTTTGTCATGGCCCTGTATAATATTGTTGATACTATTTTTGTTGGCAAAGGTGTAGGGACAATGGCGATTGGAGCATTATCCATTGCATTTCCCTTACAGATGATTACCATGGGCTTTAGTCAGATGATTGGTATTGGTGCCGCGTCATTGCTCTCACGCAGCCTTGGTGAGGGGAATATTGATAAAGCAGGAAAGATAATAGGTAATGCTCTTGCCATTGCAGTGTGCAGTGGTCTGGTTTTGTCAGGGCTTGGATTGATTTTTATTGAACAAATATTAAGTCTCTTTGGTGCTACCGATACATTGGCACCTGTTGCGGAAAAATATATCTCAGTTATTCTAATAGGACTGGTTTTTCAGGCATTATCCATGACAATGAATAATATGGTCAGGGCTGAGGGTAGGGCCAGGGTTGCCATGATGACAATGATTATTGGCGCGGTTGGTAATATTATTCTTGATGCTCTGTTTATATTGAAATTTCATTGGGGTGTTGCCGGTGCTGCGTGGGCAACTGTCATCTCACAATCTATAACTACTGCATTTCTCATTCATTTTTTCTATTCAGGGCGTGCAATTGTACGTCCGCGATGGGTGCACTGGAGACTGGATAAAGGTATTCTGCACAGTATTTTTTCTGTTGGCATAGCCACTTTTGCCAGACATTCCGCCATGAGTATTTTATCTATGATTATGAACAGAACTTTGGCCAATTTTGGCGGTGATATGGCCATTGCCGTATATGGAATTCTATTTAGAGTATTAATGTTTGTCTTTATGCCCATGATGGGTATTGCTCAAGGAATGCAACCTATAGTCGGATTCAATTATGGTGCCGGCAGATTTGATCGCTTACGACACACTGTCCGTTTGGCCATGATCATTTCTTCAGCTTTTTCAATCATTGGAACATTAATCCTTTCACTCTTCCCGAAACCGATTTTTAATCTATTCTCAAATGACATTACATTAATAAATATGGGGCGACAGGCACTTCATTGGGTGATAAGAGCATTCCCATTAGTAGGCTTTCAGGTTGTAGCAGCTACAATGTTTCAGGCAATTGGCAAGGTCGTACCAAATTTCATTCTATCCCTTTCCAGACAGATATTTTTTCTGATACCATTGATTCTTATACTTCCCCGGTACTATCAACTTACAGGCGTATGGATGGCTTTCCCTGTTTCTGATATCTTATCAGCTATATTAACCACTATTTTTCTTTTGCGTATCCGTAAAGAGTTACAAGACCCATCATAATTAGTGGAGTTATTATGACACGCAAAGCATCTATCGGTCGTTTGATAGGCTGTATTCATCGCCATGCAGCAATTTTTTTTGAGCGGGAGATGGCACAGTTTGGCCTGGGAAGCGGTAACCATTTCATTTTAATGATGCTTTATAGCAATGATGGTATAAGTCAGAATTGTATTGCACAGCATATGAGGATTGATAAAGCTCTTACTACACGAACAATTCGTAAATTGATAGATCTTGATTATGTTCGTCGAGAAATGGATGAAAATGATGCCAGAGCTTATCGTATCTACCTGACAGATAAAGGTTTAGCACTGAAGCCTCATATTAAATTGGTATTAAAAGAATGGTCAGACCTGTTAACAGAAGGTTTTTCTATTGAAGAGAAACAGGCTGCCATTACTATGCTCGAGAGGATGGCTGAAAATGTGGTTGCTAATCGCCAATAAGTGCATGAATTGTATATTATCATCGGAATTATATCCTGTAAGGTAATTTATGTTGTTTTACGCTATATGTAGTTGCTGGAGGTAGATAGGACACAATATTTATGCTTGATTTCTCTTTGTAAATTTCTTATTCTATAAGCAGTTCAACATCCCCAAACGCCAATTATAGGAAATAATATGTCGCCACAGAAAAAAGATGGCAAACAAGGTTTGTTCATTGCCGTTGACGCTAATATAGGAGCTGGCAAGACTAATGCCTGTCATGCTATTGCATCTGCAGCTAATACATTGGGCTGGCCGGCAAAAGTATTTGAAGAACCGACTCACAGTGAACAATTTCACCATTTTCTATCCCGTTATTATGATGATTTAAGAAGTGGAAAAAATACCGGCGGCGGCTTTGCCATGCAAATGTTCATGCTATGTGAACGCTATGAACAACATCGTCTGGCTGTGGAACTTGCATGGGGACATCAGGGCATTGCCGTTGTACAGGATAGGCCGATTTATGGGGATACTGTTTTTGCCACAACTGCAATGGAACGTGGATTTATGACACGTGAAGAGTATGATCTCTATGTTAACCTGTTCAGGAATATGAGTCGTGATGTCATGCCTCCTGATATATTCGTATATCTCGATGTCCCGCCGGAAGAGTGCCATCGGAGAATGTCAACACGCGCCAGATCATTGGAAGATGGTGTTCCGTTGGATTATCTTCAACATCTGTATGATAATTATGAAAAAATGATTAAAGAGATGCGACGCCGTGGTGTACGTGTACTCACAGTAAATTGGGAACAATTTGGCCCACCTGTTGAGCTATGGAATAATATATTAAAAATGGTAGGTTCAGATGACTCATGGTATGAGCAACTGAGCTTTTCTTTTGCAAAGCAGCCCAGAATGCCAATTGTCGATACTAATGCGCCTGAAGTGCCGGAAGATAAATAAATAACTTGATTATTATAGTGATAAGTAACCCGCTGAATTATACAGCGGGTTTTTTTTTGTGTATTTATTAAAATATATTCAACTTTTTGTCAACTCGTGCGTATAAATACTATGATATCGAGAATATTATAATTTTTTTTTAGGAGAAAAAATAATGCCTCAGAAATCAAGCAGAATCAGCAGTCGGGCATTAATATTACCTTTTATAATGGCAGGCGTTGTCGCTCAATTAATACCGGTATTGCCTGGCACATTGATTATGTTTCTTGCTGTAATATTAATTGGTTTTTACATGCATATATTAAATGTTGAATCCAGAAAAAGTGTTCAACAATCAATGCAGCCTATCCGGATTTCATCACAAGATCAGCGTTTTGCAAGAAAATATTAATAAATAGAATTTTTGAACTTTTTCCGGAGTTCATAAAAATGCCTCTAACCCGGTTTGCCCTAACCGGGTTTTTGGTTTTTAAAAGTTACGAAAAGAACAACTTCAGAACATCTCCACGCAAATCACACAGAGCCTTCCAGCCCAGCCCTACACATATAAAAAAAGAGCATGACAGAATCACAGGATTAACAGGATATTAGTTAGTTCGGAGTTTTAAAATATCTCTATGTTGATTTGAGTGGGTAACTATTGAATTAACTACAGATAGAAATTAGAAAATTAAAGAAACTCCCCTCGCACAACTCCACACAGAGCACACGGAGCCTCCCAGCCCGGCCCTATACATATAAAAAAAATTAGCCCCCGGGGTGTCAGTGCTGCTCTTTCACTGATTCCCCGGGGGCAATGTATCTCCCACTGGACGGTTGAATTTTTTAGTGACCTTTTATATATGATGAATATCCAATATCCAATTTCGAATATCGAAGTAAGAACTCATTGGAAATTCGACATTCGGTGTTCTGCTGTTCAATATTCGCTCTGGTAAATTTCAATTAAAGATCATTGTAATTCAATATCCTCAGGGCAGTGCAGGGAGGCTTCGTGGTCTTCGTAATCTCTATTGCGAGTGCTCTTTACTAAACGCCTGTCTATGCGAAGGAATCCTCTCCGTCAGGACGACTGTGACAATTATCCTAAAAGGCTCAGCAGGAACTATCCATTAATCGCGCAATTATATGGAGATTGATTTCAGGGGATGGGGGGGCAGCACTTAAAATTATTAATCATAATTTGCTATTTCCTTGAGAATTGTTTATTAATTCTGTGTAAAATCCGTGTGATTTCCGTGGAAAAAATTATTATAATATAGAAAATAAAGATTTTTATTACCCACTCACTACTACATGAAACCAATTTTTCATTTGCCTGTGAACAGCTTAAATTATTGCTGATAAGAATTTTCTTGAAACATTTGTACAAAAACACAGTATATATATGAAAGAATGTTTAGTGTAATTTATCAGGAGGTATATATGAAACTATTAAGCCGGGTTGAGGAGATGTATATGGTAGCCATCTGGGAGTTAAAGGATGATGCTTATGGCGTTACAATACGGAAGCAGGTTGCTCTGAAAACCGGGAAAATGATATCTTACGGTGGGCTTTATATTGCGCTTGATCAACTTTACAAGAAAGGTTATGTGGAAAAAACAGAAGGGGAGCCCGAGGCACGAAGAGGAGGGCGGAAAAAATTTTATTATTCTATTACAGAATTGGGCGTTGCAATATTAAAGTCCACTTTTGAACATCACAATGCTCTGTGGGAAGGTGTAACGGATCTCATTACTAAATAATATTGGAATATTTATGAAACAGTTATTTATGTATCTCGTAGGTCTTTGTGTTTTACCTGATTATCGTCAAATAGTTCAAGGTGATTTTGAAGAAGACTTTGATGAAATCAGATCACACTCCGGAGTCATTAAGGCAGTCATATGGAGTTTGTTGCAGGTAATTATTTCGCTGAAATGTAAAATTATTTTTCATTTAGGATGGAGTCTTTCGATGCTAAAAAATTATATTAAGATTGCTTTCCGGCATATGAATAAACATAGAAGCTACTCTTTAATCAATATTATTGGATTAGCATTGGGAATGATATGCAGTATTTATATTTTATTGTGGGTCTCTGCTGAGCTTGACTATGACAGGTTTCATTCACGCTCAGATCGTATCTGTTTCATTGAAACTGAAATGAAATTTCCCGATGGATCAAGGATATGGCCTTCCACTCCCGCACAACTTGCAGAGGCTCTCCATTTGGAGTATCCACAGATCGAAGAGGGTGTGACTGTAAAGAAGCGTTTTGGAACATATGTTCAATTTGGTGATATCTCTTTTAAAGAGAATGCATTCTATGGTGTGTCTGATAAATTCTTTACTATGTTTGATTTTCCAATCGTAGAAGGTAATGCTCAAGATTTGTTTTCAGATCCTTACTCGATTTTTATTTCGGAATCTGCAGCTTTCAGGTATTTTGGTGATCAAAGTCCTATCGGACAGACAATCATTTTAAATAGACAGCATGCCGTTACCGTAAAAGGCATAATGAAAGATTTTCCGGTTAATACTCATATGAAGATGAATTTCATAATTCCTTTCAATACGCTTAAAATTTTTGGTGAAAATTTAGACGACTGGGGGAGATATGATTTTAGAACTTATATATTGCTGAAAGATGGTGTGGATGTGAGGGAGCTCAATAAAAAAATTGAATATTATTTAAAACGCCATAGACCTGACAGTACTTCAAAATTCAGACTAATTCCTTTAGAAAGAGTTCATTTGCATTCTGTTTTAGGATCAGGAAATATCATCTATGTGCGATTATTCTCTCTCATTGGTTTAATAATGCTCATAGTGGCTGCAATCAACTTTGTTAATCTTTCCACAGCCAGAGCTACTCTGCGTGGACGTGAAGTAGGAATACGTAAAGTTGTAGGTGCACAGAAAAAAGATTTATTACGCCAGCTGCTTGGAGAATCTTTAATTTATTCTTTCATATCTTTTTTGATTGCTATTATTGTAGTGATAATTCTTTTACCGGGATTCAATAATATTTCAGGTAAGGATTTTGACATAAGTCATATTTTAACAATAAATAATATCTTTGGCCTGTTAGGTATAGTAATAATTACCGGAGTGTTATCAGGAATATATCCTGCTTTTTATATGTCAGGCTTTAATCCGCTTCGAACCTTAAACCAAGGGAGACAATTGGGTGGATCAGGTAGATTTTTGCGAAAGATTTTGGTCGTACTGCAATTCAGCGTCTCGATTATATTAATAATCGGAACTTTGATTATTTTAAGTCAAATCAATTTTATCCGTAACAAAAATCTTGGTTTCAATAAAGAGAATATTCTCTTTGTCCCTTTGAATCATGAGAGCCGGAAAATGGTAGATGTGCTTATGGCGGAGCTAATATCTGAGCCAGACATAATTGAGATTGCTGCATCTGACCAGGTACCTGTAAATCAGGGTAATTTTACCACTATCTCCCGGTGGGATGGTAATCAGGGCGAGAAGAGAGTATTATTCCACGGGATGAGTGCAAATGCTGCATATTTCGATCTTTTTGGAATGGACATTATCAAAGGGCGGTCATTTATTGATGGTACTGAGGATCATGGATTAATCATCAATGAAGAAGCCGTTAGGCAGATGGGATTGACTGATCCCATTGGCACACGTATTAGTTATTGGAATTACAGGAATGTTCCTATTATCGGTGTTGTAAAAGATTATCATTTTAAACCTTTGCATAATGCTATCAAGCCACTCTTCATTCAAAATAAACCTAATAGATTCAATATGCTGATCATGCGTATTTCCGGGGAGAATATACAGGAGAGTATCTCATCTATACAAAAGGCAGTTCAGAAGGTCTCTCCGGATTATCCTTTTTCATATTATTTTATCGATGAGCGAATCGCCCGCATGTACAGGACGGAAATTCGTACGGCTCAATTATTGAAGGTTTTTACGGCCATCATCATCTTAACTTCCTGCCTTGGGCTATTCGGATTGGCCGCATTTACTGCACAGAACCGAATAAAAGAGATTGGTATTAGAAAAACCCTGGGTGCTTCTGTTGCCAGCATAACATTTATGCTTTCAAGAGAATTTATCTACCTGGTATTACTGGGGAATGTACTGGCGTGGCCTGCTGGTTATTTTTTCATGCACAAATGGCTTCAAAATTTTACATATAAAATTGACATGTCTATATGGATATTTTTTGCTTCGGCCATGGTGACAATTATTATTGCTCTTTCAACAGTATCTTTTCAGGCAATTCGTGCAGCTCTGGCCAATCCTGTTAAGAGCCTGGCCGTTGAGTAATATGCAGGATTTCGAAATAAATTCGGAATGACTCAAGCGACTGCACTCTTGCGGGATAATGAAGAGTGCGACGCAGCGAATCTATATGAATTAGCCAAGCCACTAAAGTCCATTCCTTATGGTTGCGTGATTAGGGGACAGTTTCTGCTGAGCCTTGAGGGGACTGCCGCAGTCGTCCTGAAGAAGCGAACTCCCTCGCAGTGACAGGTTGAGTTGAGTAAAGAGCAGGAGCATTGATCACGGAGCACACGGAGCCACCCTGCCATACCCCATGATATTGGATTCCGACGGATCTTTAAGTGAAATTTACCAGAGCGAATATTGAACAGCAGAATATCGAATGTCGAATTTCCAAGGAGTTCTTACTTCGACATTCGACATTGGCTATTGGAGATTGGATATTCATCATTTATAAGTACCGTTAAAAGATTCATCAGTCCAGTGGGAGATACATTGCCCCCGGGTGACTGTTGAAAAACCCCCGGGGTCGCTTCTTTTCGCGTCCTCGGGTGTTTTGGCGTCCAGTATTTATTGAACTTAGACACCCGGTGATGTCGTAAAAAGAACGACAACAACCGGGGTCTAACAAGTTACCGGGGGATCAGTGGAAGAGCAGCACTGGCACTCCTGGGGCTAATTTAAAAGGGTGTACAACACATCATCCGCAAAAGTCATTTTTATTTGACAGGATTAACAGGA
>JAGLOF010000171.1 GCA_023139105.1 bacterium | reverse complement strand
ATAATATGATCAACTGTCATAGCACCTACATGAGTACCACAATATTGACACTGTTGCTTGTCACGGCGTATTACATTTTTCCGACTAAGAAGCACTTTCCTGTTAGGCCGCAAGACAAATCTGCTGAGACGCACAATACTTGGCAGCGGCATGGCTGTACTAACAGTCCGCACCATCGCATGATTATGCTCGATTATCTCAGCTTTTTCACTGAACACTAACACGATGGCACGCCTGGCGTTGGTGATTTGCATAGGTTCATAGTTCTGATTCAGAACCAAAACCTGAGAATCCAACATAACGCCCTCCAGGTCCGGAGAAATTTAGTCCTTAATTTACGTTTTTTAATGGATCTACGCAACACTTTTTTGAGGCTGACAAGCTTTTTTTCAAGTAAATGATAAAAACACTTGAAAATTATCGGATTATTGCCACAAGCATGCAGGGATGACATATATGGGCAGGGGTGACTTCGTGGACTTTGTGAGCTCTGTTAAGAGTGTTCTTTTTCATTCTTTTCGCAGGTAATGCTACACATGTAACAATGTGATCAGCACTTGCCAATTGCAGATCAAAGACGTATATTTATCTCATCTTCCATCATGTATTACATCAAAAAGGACTCAAATGAATATATACGGCATAATAATAATCACCACACTGGTCATTGATTATCTACTTAATTTACTATCCGATATCTTGACACTCTCAAAAATGGACAACATTGTCCCTGCTGAAATGACAGATGTCTATGATGCTGATCGATATGCATCCTCACAAAGTTACACAAAAACAAAGATGCGCTTCGGATTTATTGCAACAACATTTAATTTGATAACCCTGCTGCTATTCTGGAAATTTGGAGGCTTTGCCTGGCTGGATATAAATATCAATGCTACAGCCTGGTCACCGATATGGCGTGGACTTACGTATATTGGTGTATTGATACTGGCCAAATCAATTCTTGATCTTCCTTTCTCAATCTACAGTACATTTGTCATTGAGGAACGTTTTGGTTTTAACAAGACCACTGTAAAGACCTTTATCACAGATATGATAAAGGGTACAATCTTAGGTCTGGCCATAGGCGGGCCTATTCTGGCAGGTATTCTGGCATTTTTTACATATGCCGGACCCTGGGCATGGGCATATGCATGGCTTGCTGTCAGCATCATTTCACTTATTCTTCAAGTAGTTGCTCCCATATGGATAATGCCTCTATTTAACAAATTCACACCCATTGATGACGGTAAGTTGAAAGATAAAATTCTTAAATATGTTGAGAGAGTGCAATTTAAGATTGCTGGTATTTTTATTATAGATGGCTCTAAAAGATCTGCAAAATCAAATGCATTTTTTACGGGACTTGGAAAATACCGCCGCATTGCCCTCTTTGACACATTGGTTGAAAGCCAAAGCACAGATGAATTACTGGCAATTTTGGCCCATGAGATCGGCCACAATAAAAAAGGTCATATCATCAAATCAACAGTGATATCAATCCTGCATACAGGAATATTATTTTATATTTTATCGATTGTTCTTGCTAAGACCGGTCTATTTGAGGTATTCGGCACTATGCCTTCTGTCCATACAGGACTCATATTCTTCGGCCTGCTCTATACGCCTGTAGAGATGCTGTTATCTTTGGCAATGAACGCATACAGTCGTTATAATGAGCGTCAGGCTGATACATTTGCCGTTGAGACAACCGGCATGCCGGATCAGATGATCACTGCTTTGAAAAAACTCTCTGCTCATAACTTGTCAAACCTAAGACCTCATCCTTTTGAAGTCCTTATGCATCACAGTCATCCTCCGGTTTTGCAGAGAATAAAATTTATAAAAGAACTTAAAGTGAACCTTGATTAATCGGAGTACATATCTATGAAAAGCCTCTCTCTTATATTTGTTATATTATTTCTCATTACCGGTTGCGCCACCAAGGATAATTTCAATAGTGAAACTGAAAAAGTAGCTATTCTACAGGTAATGGCAGAACAGCAGAAAGCCTGGAACAATGGTGATCTGGAAGGTTTTATGCAAGGCTACTGGAAATCAGACTCTCTTCGTTTTGCAAGTGGCGGTAATGTTCGTTATGGCTGGCAGGCTACATTGGACGGTTATAAACGTGGTTATCCTGATACCGATGCCATTGGACAGTTGACTTTCTCTGATATGAATGTTACATTCATTGCCCCGGATGCGGCAGTCGTTTTCGGGCGATGGGCACTTGAAAGAAAAGATGATAATCCCAATGGTCTATATACACTCATTTTCAGAAAATTTAAAGAGGGATGGCGCGTGGCCGCAGACCATACATCATCGGCCGATGAATAGAAAGGAAACTTGATGGAACATAAAGCCGAACACCTTCAATCCGTAAAAGTTGAGGCATTGGATGCCATACTTGGCGAGCCTTTTAAAATATTAAATGATGGTTTTATCCGTGTTATTGATTACATGGGTAATGATACGGCCATTGTACAGGCAGCCCGTGTCTCCTACGGTGCCGGCACTAAACAAGTTTTGCGTGATAAAGAACTGATCAGGTATCTGCTGCGACATGAACATACCTCCCCCTTTGAGATGTGTGAGATAAAACTGCATATCCGTGTTCCCATGGATTGCTGGCGTCAATGGATCAGGCATCGTACCGCGAATGTTAATGAATATTCAACACGTTACTCCGTTGCAATTGATTCATCACAAACAACGCTTCCCGGCAGTTGGCGTATGCAGGCTGCAAACAACAAACAGGGTAGTGCTGGTTTTATGGATACATCCCAAGGTCAACTGATGACTGATCGGGAGACAGAATTGCACAATCTGGCCACTTCAATATATAATGAAAGAATTGAAGCAGGAGTTGCAAGAGAACAGGCCAGAAAAGACTTGCCATTATGTACGTATACTGAGGCATACTGGAAAATTGATCTTAAAAATCTTCTACACTTTCTCTGGCTTCGTATGGATTCTCATGCACAGGCAGAGATTCGTAGTTATGCAACACTTATCGGGGAGCAGATTCTTGCCAAATGGTGCCCTCTCACATGGGAAGCTTTTAAAGATTATAAAATGGCTGCAATCAAGCTTTCGGTGCAGGAGCAATCATTAATTGCCTCTCTCCTACAGAATAATAACGAAGCTGCATCTGAGAAAGCAAAGTCAATGGGATGGCTGGAAACAAAAGATGACAAATTGAGGTTTCATCTTGAACGTTTTGAATTTGAGAACAAGTTAATGCAAATGGGCATTAAGGCTCCATGGAAAAAGGCATAAATAATGGCAGATAATTACCTGATTAAAGGTGTCATTTTTGATCTTGACGGAACTCTTTTAAATACTCTGGCAGACCTGGCTCACTCAGCCAATAAAATGCTTTCGGAATATGGACACGCAACTCATAAAATTGATCTGTATAAAAAATTTGTGGGACATGGCATTGAGGAACTGGTAAAGAGGGCTTTACCGGAATCTCATCGATCTTACGACTACATTAAAGAATGTACAGATAGATTTCAGGCAATATATTCTACTACCTGGAATGTGGACAGTCAACTCTATCCCGGGATCCCGGATCTACTTGACTCTATACAACAATTGAATCTTCCCATGGCTGTTTTAACAAACAAACCCCATTTATTGGCATTAGATTGCATTGATGAATTCCTGTCGGATTGGCAGCTTGATCCTATATTGGGACAACGAAACGGCGTACCCGTTAAACCTGATCCTATGGGTGCATATGAAATTCTCAACCGCTGGAGTCTAAATCCGGGAGACGTTGTAATGATGGGAGATTCCGGTGTTGATATGCGTACTGCCGTTAATACGGGTATGATTCCCGTTGGAGTAACATGGGGTTTTCGTAACGAAGACGAACTTCAGAATGCCGGAGCTTTGCACTTATTAAACAATCCAACCGATCTTCTTGAACTGTTTAAATTTTCAAACCGCAATGGAGTATAAATGATCGAATATAATAGAACGGCCCAATCGGTCTTTGACGACTGGGCTCAGGATTATCATGTTGAAGGCATGGAGAACGGCCATTGGCCAGCGGTTAGACAAATCTTCCCGCATATTGCAGAATCAAATGGAAATTATCTGGAAGTAGGTATTGGGAATGGCTATGGGATTTCACACATTGCACAGAACCAGTATAAACATGGACAATGTTACGGTCTGGATATAAGCTCTGAAATGGCAGCACTCACAGCAAAGCGGACTGCTGACCAGTCCAATGTCCATATACATGCAGGCGATTTTTTGAAATGGCAGCCAGCACAGGGCCAATTATTTGATACTATTTTTTCAATGGAAGTCTTCTATTACTTTGCGTCAATTCAGAGTGGAATAGAGAAAGCCTTCTCTCTTTTGAAATATGGCGGCAAGTTACTTTTATGCGTAAATTTTTATGAGGAGAATGCAGAATCTCACTCATGGCCGGGGGAACTGGATACTCCAATGGAACTATGGAACAGGCAGCAGTACTTTGAGGGATTCAAGCAAGCCGGCTTGAAAAACATTACACAGAAAATAATCAAAAAAAACCCTGATGATGCCGGCACTCTATTGACATTGGGTGTGAAATCTGACAGAAAAGATGGACAATGCCAAGTCAAAGGGACGAGATAATACACAACTCAAATTAAACAGGATCAGCAGGATCTATATCAAAATTCCATCAAGTCCTCTTCTTCCTGTACCACTTCCTCAACAAATCCCAGACCGATTCCATTAATATCCACTGCCTGCATCAGCCTTGTGCCATTGGAGAGCGTATGGGGTTCTTGGAGTATTTTAACTCCCATCTCTACCAGGTACTCTCGCATGTCATCCATATTTTCCACTTCAAATCCCAAGGAGACAAGCGGTACATCCGGAATCACTACTGGGCCACGCTCAATGAGTTCAATCTTATTCTCACCCCCGTCACCCATGAAGGCAATCTTGATTCCTGGTGCAGGTTCAATACGCTGCAATAGTTTGAATTCAAGAATGTCTTCATAGAAACGGACAGATTGCTCAATATCACCAGTGATAATAGTTATAAAATCTATCTGCATATCATGCTCCTTCAAAAAACAGGGTGCGATAATCCGCACTCTTTATGTACAATATAATTATTTATTTACGACCTTGATATAAATATTAATTTATTGCTAATACTGCTATTTGGGCCTGACGTGCAAAGTCGATAGCTTCACCCAGAATACGGGCCGATTCCTGAGGACTATGAAACCCTGTACTGTTTTCCGATGATACAAAGTCCCAACGCATAGAGGCCCTGCGGTGTAATTTTCTGGCTTTAGCCAATTTTTTATCTGAAACACCCTTGGATTTGGCCAATTTAATGGCATCAATAGCATCTATCAAAGCCTCTTCAGCCAGGCGTAAAAGCTTTGCAGTTTTTCTTTGAATGATCAAGACTCGCTCTTTTAATTCTTCATCTTTACGGTTGTGGCAAGTCTGACAGGTCTCATTAATATGCTTTAATGGACTACGAATCCAATGGTCTGATATCTTGACACTGCCTTTTCGGATATATGGCATATGGCAATCAGCACACGCTACACCTGAACGTGCATGGAGTGAACTGCTCCACATCTCAAATTCAGGATGCTGCATTTTTAACATTGGAGTACCTGTCTCTTTGTGAGTCCAGTCTTTAAAATCGATTTCTTCGTAATATTTTTCAATATCATCAATGGCCAGACCGTTGCTCCACGGAAAGGTCAGCAGCTTGTCCTTACCTTTAAAATAGTACTCAACATGACATTGGGCGCAGACATAGGTGCGCATCTCCTGACGAGTGGCCTTGGAAAGATCAATACCGCGATCTGCCATTGCATTCTTGAATGCAGGACGCGTAATACGCAGGTCCATGGTTTTGGGATCATGGCAATCGGCACAAGAAGAGCCGGTCATAAGCTTTGGTTTAAGTTCATTGTAGGGCGTCCGGTTGAATGCCGCCCAACCCATCTCCGCTATCAGGCCAGGTATCTCCGCAGCATGACAATTGGCACATGCGCCAGGCTGTGAAACAATTTTGACACGCTGCGTATTTGCCTGGTCAATGGCAGTGTAGTAATGACCGCGTTCTTCATTATGATCAATAGCAAATGCATAACCGGCCCAGAGCCGCTTCATGGCCGGTACCGCCTCCAGTTTACTATAAGGTG
>JAGLOF010000170.1 GCA_023139105.1 bacterium | reverse complement strand
AAACATACCTAATAGCCTTAAGTCCTACAGACTGCTAGGAATTAATTAAATTTTTAACTTTTTCCAATAACACCTCAGGTTTAACCGGTTTATCAACAAACTGGTCAATCGGGTTCCATTTATCAGAAGGCCCCAATTGCCACTCCTGACCTTCCATCTTATTCATAGAAGAAAGCATCAAGATGGGTAGTTCTTTTGTTGCTTCAGTTTCACGTATTTTACGTGCAACATGAAAACCCTCATCAGCAGTTTTCATCATAACATCGAGTATCACCAACGCAGGCTTAAAAGCTTCAATTTTCTTGATGCCCTCTTCGCCGTCGTAGGCCGTATCGACTTCATAGCCTGCTTTCTGAAGGATGGTCTTGTTGATTTCGACAAAATCAACATCATCATCAATGAGAACGATTTTGTGACTCATAATAGCTCCAGTTAAAGTTAAAAAAATACAAAACCGGCCAAATGAAAAATCTCATAAAGCCAATAAATACAATAGTTTGTCAAGTGAAATTAATGACATTTCTCCAAACATAGAACTTCATTATAAGAATTAATTTGTGCAGATGCAAGAAGAAAAAAGGAGACAATATAAACAAAATTTCACAGAAAACCTTTGTGAAAAATTGCACAATGTTATTAAAATAATCCGCCTTCTTGGGCCGGAATAGATACATTAAAAACAGTCACTCCCGGTTGGCTTTGTACTGATAGATCACCATTATGATGATCTATAATACGGGCCACTATTGGCAATCCCAATCCCAAACCAAAGTCCAAACCCCTTTCTTTTGTTGTGAAATTTGGTTGCAATATTTTAGGTAGTATATCCTTGGGAATGCCCGGGCCGTTATCGATAATTTGAACAATAACATTGCCTCTTTCATACAAAGTCCTGATCTTAATAACAGGAGCTGAAAAATTATGATGCATAAGGGCCTCAATTGCATTACGAATTAAATTTGTCCAAACCTGTACCAGTTCACCCCTGTTTGCAAAAATTAATGGAACATCAGTTAAATCTGTATTCAACTGGACATGCCTTAAAGGGCTGGTAAGCAGTATAAACGCTTCTCGGATAGTATCATTTACATCAAGATCTACCTCCTTAACCGACCGTTTCACGGCCAAAGCTTTAACAGATCTGACTACATGTGCCGTCATACGTGCAGCAATTGACATATCATGCAGGCTGGTACCCATCTCCCAATAGTGATGAATTCTTGGTATTGCTTCATCAAAAGAGGCACCGTAAACTTCTATTAACTTTGGATTAATGCCTGTTTCAGCCAATTTTTTTGCTTCTTCCCGGCTGATATCAAGACTTTCCATCAAATCCTTGGCATGTTTGCGTATCTCTCTGGTAGACAGCTCTCTTCCTTGCTCCAATCCAAGTTGGAAAAAAGGCATCTCATCTTGATGGTGCTCTGCAATCAACTCTTTCATATAGGTCTTAAGCCATGAAGTATTTCTCTCAACTACAGAGATGGCATTGTTTAATTCATGGGCAATACCGGCTGCCATCTGGCCAAGTCCAGCCAATTTTTCTGTTTGAATAAGCTTCTTTAATGCCTGCTCTTTTTCAAATACTACAGCCTGCTCTTTCTGCATTCTATGTAGAAGGTTTTCTACAACTATAGGCATGAACTGTTCAAATAGTGACTCACTTTTGCCATTATCAACGGCTATCTGATATTGATCAATATAGGCTACAAGACAGGGCTCCTGCGTAATAACAGTAGCGGAACTGACAAAACTTTTGGAGAAAAACGAATAAACACCAATAAACATCTCTTTGCCGGATTGAAACAATTCATAACGTCCACCGCCATGCTTGTTTACATAGGCAGCAGCCGTTCCCTCCAGCATAAGATAGAGTCGGTCATTATGCTTGCCCTGAGTTAAGAGAGTCTCACCTTTTGCAAGGCTGATTCGTCTTTTCGGATCAGAAAAATACTGTTTCTTTAACGCTTCGAGATGATTGCCATGATAATTGGAATGCATAGCGTTGATACTCCAAACTGTAGTATTAGATTAATTCTATCTCAACCAGCGTTGTTTATAAATAGCAATGATCATAAAAAAACTCACGCTCAAAAACAGTAGTTCTATTTCTCTTTTTATCCTTAGGGCTGGGATGCTTTGTGTGCTTTGTGAGCTTCGTGCGAGTGCTCTCTTAACAGCTCCTGAAGAATTCAATAATTTTCGGGTAGGGCGATTCCGTGCATTTCGTGGGCAATGCTCCTACTCTATTTCACAGGCAGTGCTCCTGCTGTTTTTTTCAGGCAGTCCTCATGCTACTCTTTCATTTTCAAATTTCTATCCGTTTTTATCCATGCGAATTTGTAGTAAAATTTAATGCCTACACACTCTATTCAACATAATACCATGTTTTAATATATTGAATCTGCACCCAGTATACAATAAAAAACAGCCTGCTATACTATCATAGCAGGCTGTATATACCTCAATAAAAAAGCAAATTATGTATAACTCTCCAACATCTGCTTTACAGTAAACTTCTCACCTTTTCTGGAAGCACAGGCTTTCCTTATCATTGCCTGAAGATTATCTTCCAAAGTTGGCTTATTAACCTTATAAAAAATACCGGTGTACATAGTATCTTCCGCATAGGCCATTTCCAAAGCACGCATACGATCAGTAGGATCATAATCTTCTGGCAGCTCTGTTAGCATATCCTTCAATCCCTTGAATGTAACTACAGGAAAAGTAACACATGGCGCCATTATATACACTAATGAAAAGCCTTTATGAGAGATAGCCTGTTTCAGGATTTCAGTCATAGCGCCCATCTGAATCGGACTGGTTCTGGCAATAAAACTAATCCCATAAGTTAAGAATATCGGGATAGCATTCATTGGCTCTTCATAAACACCATAAGGAGCTGTCTTGGTTTGAAGATCTATCGGTGTTGTAGGAGATGACTGCCCCTTGGTCAAACCATAGATACGATTATCAATTAAAATATAAGTCATATCTACATTTTTACGGGCTGCATGGGGGATATGCCCACCACCAATTCCAAGTCCGTCTCCATCTCCACCAACACATAGTACAGTCAGTTCCGGCCTGGCTGCTTTAGCACCAATGGCTGTGGGAACTGCCCGTCCATGTGTACCATGGAGGTTATAAGAATTCATATAATGTGAAAAACGCCCACTGCATCCGATTCCGGAAATTGTTATGGTTTCCTCAGGTACTATATCAAGGTCCACCATGGCCTGCTGCAATCCACGGAGTACGCCATAATCACCGCACCCGGGACACCATACCGGCTTTATGCCGCTGCTATAATCTTGTAATGTTCTCTTCATCAACAATCCTCGCGACTTTCTCCACGGCTATAAAAATTTCATGAGGCGTAATTGGTTCCCCCTCACATTTGTGCACTTCAATAGGCTTTATTCCAAACTTTGCCTTGATGAAATGGGCGAACTGACCTGTAAAATTCTCTTCAACAACAATTACTTGCTTTAATCCTGCCAGAAACCTTCTAATTTGACGGTCCGGCAAAGGAGATATCACTTTTGGATGAAGATGTCTGAAATAAATACCATTCTTTTCGGCAATATAACGCGCTTCACGAATTGCACCCTCTGTTGATCCCCATCCGATAACACCTATTTCAGCTTTGGGATTACCATGGTATTCAGGGGGATTAGCTTCAAAAGCCTTACCCAGGGTGTGTAATTTCCGAAAACGTTTCCTGGTCATCTCCAGATGAACTTCAGGTGTATAATTGGCAATTCCCTTTTCAGTATGCTCTAGTCCCGTGGCAAGATATTGTCCCTTTGGTGTTCCAGGAGAAGCTATTGGAGAAACACCGGTCACTGTATTCTTGAAACGGTGATAGTCTTCCAGTTCCTGCTCATTGGGTTTGAGCCTGTTGATAATATCTATTCTGTTGGCAGAAGGAACCGGCACCTGAGCAAAGGAGATACTCTCCATTACTTCATTAATACCGTCAAATTCAGGTATGCATACCGTTGCCTTACGATAACCGATTGATTGATCTGTCAGCAGTGTCACAGGCAGCTGCGTAGCTTCGGCAATATTAAAAGCTCTTATTGTTTGATAGAAACAGTCTTCAACAGTAGCCGGCGCAAGTATACACCGCGGCACTTCTCCTGCTGTACCATAAATGGCAAACTTCAGATCAGATTGCTCGGTCTTAGTTGGCAGACCGGTTGAAGGCCCTCCTCGCTGCACATCTACAATTACCATAGGCAGTTCCAGCATAGCAGTCAGGTTTAACTGTTCTCCCATTAACTGAAGCCCGGGCCCTGATGTAGGTGTAATAGTTTTCAAACCTGCAAATGAGGCACCGATACATGCGGAAATAGATGCAATCTCATCTTCCAGCTGTAGGGCTTTGCCACCTACTTTGGGCATAATCTTGGTTAAAGTCTCAAAAATTGGTGTGGCAGGCGTAATTGGATAGCCTGCAACAAAACGGCAGCCTGCTGCAATTGTACCCAAGGCAACAGCCTCATTACCAGAAAGCAACATATACTTGTGCTTACCGTCTTTAGATGCATCCAGCCTGAACTGTTTCTCCCATGAGTTAGAAGAACCAGCTTCATAACCAGCCTGAAGTGCTTTGATATTCATTTCTACTACATTGTCACCTTTGGAACCGTAACGATCTTTCATCAATTTTTCAAGAAAGGCCTTATCCAGATCAAAAAGCTCTCCTAAAGCACCCAGTGCAACCACATTCTTTCCCAACTTACTGCCTGTAATCTTCTTGGCCAGACTGCTAAGCTGAATTGGAAAGAATTTGATATTCGGATTGGGCTTAATTTCGACAGTTTCAGGATCATAGATAACCGTGCCGCCGGGTTTGATACCGCTGATGGTATTGTCATAAGCTTCTTGATTGAAAATAACAAGATAGTCTACCTGACTGCCCATGGAGTAGATTGTCCAGTCCCTGGTACGGATTTGGATCATTGAAAATCCGCCTCTGATCTCAGCGGGGTAAGATATATAGGTAAAGACGTGGTATTCGGTACGGGCAACTGCCTGAGCAAACAGTTCACCGCAACTGATAACGCCATCACCGCCTTCACCGCCAATCTTAACAGTAAAATCTACTTCTGATTTGAAGGTTTTTGCACCCATAATGTGTTTTCCCTATGGTTTCAACACGTTTTTATGAACACATCCGGCTTAAATTTCCTCCCTGCTCATAAGGGAAACTTAAACACGGACACGAAAGGGTCCAACTTTAAATGCCAATAGGACAAAACCGGAACTTGAGGACTATCAATTTGTCCACCGGTTCCGGTTCAACTGCTTCTTATTCATTCGCGACGTAGAAAGGATGACATACTGCCTATGTAACAGGCAGCGACAGATCCTCCTTTGTCCACCATACAGCGTATGATATAATAAAAAAGGGAGGCGCACTCAAAAAAAACATCGCTTCCCGAGAAATCATTTCAGGATATTTTTGAGACTCGTTTTCCATTGCTCCGGCTTCAAGAGAGTTAGGCTTCTTTTGCCTGGCTCCGCTTTTTAGTTCCCGGTTTATGCACATCATTAAAGATGTACTTTTAAGACGTGTTATGATAAGAAATCTTGCGTTCCATGTCAAGGGAAAATCAAAAAAAATGTCAATATCAGGCATTCCCTGATGACTTTCACACAGTTTACATCAATTATTCACAAATCTTCATCTACTCTTATCAAATTTAGAACTTGGGAATTATTTTTCATTTGACATTTATCATTTATTATTTGCTATTTGGAGCTTGTTATTTGCTATTTGCTATTTGTCATTTGGATTTTGGATTTTGTCATTTTCTTCCCATATCCCTGCGCCTGTTCCATGAAGATCTCCAGATCACGGTCTAATTGAGCAGGAACACCGTCAAAATAGAATATTTTTATTGGAAAACCTCTTAGATCTCTGGAAACATGAGGATAAATGACTTCTGTAACAATACCGTTCATGCATGCAAACGGAGAGATATCTACTACTCCGGCACAACCTGCCTGCTGAAATGCAATGACCTTGCCTGTATTAATAGTCATCTCACCTAATGCCTGTTCGGCTGGCAGATAAGGCCTGCTCAAATTTAAGATCTCATCAATACAAGCCTCAGGTCTGGATGCAAAAATGGATTTAAAGGGTTTCAATAGAGCCGTTTCATCCCGATGCTGTAGATAGTGTCGTATTTTAACCCTGACCATTTCAAGAGAAAACTGTTTTTTTGCTTCTTTCAATTTTCTACGTTCTTCAAAATTGGTATACCATACCCACTCACCTATATCTGCAATCCATGCTTCACCACCATGCTGCTCAATACGCCTTAATACATCCTGATTTGAAAAGCTGTTAAATCTGAGATATATCTCTCCAACTACACCTATCAGAGGTCTTGACCCAAGCGATGAATTAAGTGGTAATAGTTCATAAGAATCAACTATTTCATTCAATGCATCAACAAGCTGCCTGAGTTGATGCCGTAATCCTGGTCTGCCATCAGACAAAATACTGCAAACCTTTTCCAGAGCTAGTTGGTGAAGCTCATCAGTACTACCACTATCTTTCTCATACGGCCTGTACATAAGTCTTAATTTACGCAAAATATCAGCAATTATGATTGCCCGCCATCCCGTACGAAGAAAACGAATCTGATTACCTGCTATACCTTCATAACCATCACTGCTTGTTGGTGAGAAGACGAGTGCATCTTCAAATCCTTCATCTTTCAAAGCCTTTTTAAACAGATTCATGTACTGTCCAAAACGACAGGGACCAGATGAGGTTGGCATTAGGAAGGCATGTTCACTGGCCTTAAATCCGGGTGAACGTATAATTTTGAAGAAATTACCCATCACAACACGCTGGGGCAGACACTCTTCACCTGTCGTATGTAAGGCACCCAGGACAAGAGTATTATCATCTGAAGGCGGAGAGACACGTGCATTGACACCAATTGAGCGAAATGACGCAGCCATTGTAAGGGCCGCCTCTGTACTCATTCTCGGTATATGTAAAATGCGACCGGTCAAAGGATGGGCTATATTAGTTTTCTTGCTCTTCATGTAGTTTTTATTAACTTTCTAAAATGTTTGTCAGATGATTACTACAATAACACCAAATTCAATTACCGCATTCTCTTGCTCTCTAGAAATGCCTCAATCCTGGTCATAATGCCTGCATCATTTGCATGGCTGTCTAACTGAAGAAAGAGAAATGGTTCTCCGGCTGCTTCTTCAATATAATGTCTGATATATGAATCCGGACCACATTTAAAGTTGGATAGATAAATAAGATGCAAATTATCATAGTCCTTTGAAAAAGCGGCAGCCTGCAAAATGCGTCTTCCGTAGTTCCAAAACATATGATCATGAATATGATTTATATCAATTGCATCAAGATCAACAAAATCCATTGGAAGCACATCAATTCCATATTGATTCCGCAGCTTAGAGGGAATATTAAGATTTAATGCTTGATCATAAAGATTATACGGACGCCCTATCAACAAAACAGCATCTCGGTTCAAAGATTGAATGTGAGCCAAAGCCCTGGAACCTGCCTCGATACACTTTTGTAAATATAACTTATGCAAGAATTCAGCTTCTTTCCAAGCCTGACGATGGAGAGATCTTTTAATTGGCCATTTATCTTTTATTGACTCCCACAGTCTTTCTTCATTAAATTTTGAGCCCATTCTAAACTGGATATTAGGATGCCATATCTTTGCCTTAATAGTCTCAAGAGCCGGTGCAAACCTGGACACCAGAGGAAGAGTCTGTGCCCATGGACATAAAAACGAAGCCACACTGTCTGTAGGATCCTCTTCATTTACAATATTTGGAAGAAAGATCCAATCTGCTGAGCTATCCAACAACTCATGCAAATGACCATGGGCCATTTGTATCGGGAAACACGGTTCGGCAACAGCTGTTTCCACACCCTTATTAACATGATTCTTATTACTGGGACCGGTGAGCTGTACATCTATTCCCAGATTATTAAAATAGTTCCTCCAAAAAGGAAGTCTATCCCAGAACTGCATGACCATAGGAATTGCCACTGTTCCAACAGTGCTGCCAGTAGCATAAAGAGGAGGAGGCATAGTAGAGCGAATTAAATCTGATTGAAATGAGAACAGATCATCAGCTACGGCCATTCTCGTCGAACGCATTGACTTTCTGAATCGTGTGGAGCATTTATCACCCCAGTAACTGGTCTCTGAACCTACTTCAAACTTCTGCACTATACATCTGTTTTCGCACGCCTTACAGTGAATCTCACTCTTGTTCCAACTGACAGCATCCAGATGCCATCCTCTAAATTTAGTAGTGTCTGAAGAATTACAATCTCTTGCAAGAAGTCCAACACCAATAGCACCTATTAAACCGTTGTGCGGCGGAATGATAATTTTTTTATTGAGAATTGTTGCAAAGGCGGCTGCAACAGCTTTGTTGTATGCAGTGCCTCCCTGAAAAAATATAACATCACCGATAGGGCGTTTTTTTACGACACGATTTAAATAGTTATGTACAATAGAGAGTGCCAGACCTGCAGCTATATCGGCTTTTTCCACACCTTGATGCAAATAGGGTTTTAGCTCTTTTTCCATGAATACAGTACAACGCTCACCCATTTTTAGCGGTTGAATTGAAGAAAGGGCCAGTTCTGCAAATTCATCTTTTATGGCAATCTCAAGCTCTTTGGCTTGCTCCTCAAGAAAAGAGCCTGTACCTGCCGCACAAGCATCATTCAAGGTAAAATCAACAACAATATCATCTTTTAATGAGATAAACTTTGCATCCTGCCCGCCAATCTCAAAAATTGTATCTACGGATGTATCAAGTATGGTTTTAGCTATCTCCAATGCGCCGCATTTATGTGCTGAAATTTCATCTTTAATAACATCTGCCCCAACAAGCATACCAATAAGCTCTCTTCCGGAACCTGTTGTGCCTACACCTTTTATCCTTACCGCACTCTCCATGCGACCAGCCATTTCGGCCAAAGCCTTGCTGACAACTTCAATTGGTCTGCCCTTTGTCATTGTATAAATACCATCCAGCAAATGGCCTGAGCTATCAATCAGAGCAAGATTTATACTTACAGAGCCTATATCAACACCAAGATATGCATCAATAACTTGAGAAGACGATGTGGAAGTGTTTTCTTCAGGATGGACAATCGTGACATTTTCCATAGAAAGTGCATAGGTCCTGGGGATTGGCGTATCCACTGTTGCAAAATTATTTGATACACAATGTGCAGTATTTGTAGCGTCATGAGCCTTAATTGCAGCACCAATAGCATTAAACCAGGAGGCATATTCAGAGACCACCATTTCACCGTCATTCCATTCAAAAGTATCTCTGATGGCAGTGACAATACCATTATTCCTGAAGACTCCTCCACTCAGAACCACGGGCAATTCAATACTCTTACCCTTTGTAATACTGCCTTTAAAGTTTCTTACTACAGCATCACACAGGCCCTTTAAAACTTCCTCAGGAGAATAGCCCCTTTGCTGCGCATGAATCATATCTGACTTGGCAAAAACCGAGCATCTACCGGCTATATGTGCTGCTCGATCTACATTACAGACTGCATCACTTACATCTTCAATTGAATAATGAAGACGCGCAGCCTGCTGATCAAAGAAGGCACCGGTGCCTGCTGCACAATCGCCGTTTGTTTCATAGTCCAGGATCTGCACCTGCTCAAGGCAATTTGATGGCTGCAGAGAGATAAATTTTGCCTGTTCTCCGCCAAGTTCAAAAACAGTCCTGCACTCCGGATATAGTTGAGCAACACCCACAGATACAGCCTTGAAATCATTGATGTATCCGGCATTCAAGTGGCTACATACTTGCCGGCCACCTGATCCGGTTGCAACTAATTGAATATCATCTGTTAACTGTTGGATGGCTTTCATAGTTTTTTCTAATAATTCAGCAGCTTTTTTTTCAGGACTGCCATAATGCCTGATATAAGGCGATATATAAATGTACATATCAGGATCTAATGCAGTTGATTTAAGCTGTGAGAAACTATGAATTTGGTGATCAGGCCAATTGTGATGTGAATAGACAGCTGCGCATATGCTTACAGAGCCTACATCGATTCCGATTCCGTATTTATTTTTTTCCATGGCGAAAATATAGTGTTTTACGGCTGATATTCCAAGATTATTTTGGTGTAAATAGCTGGCTCTTCTGGCACCTGTGTGGAATTAGCCCTAAAGAGTAGGTATATTGCAGCATGGGTACCGCGCTCTGCGTTGGAACGCTAAGCATTCTAAGCGTAACAAATGCCCCCCAGTGAATAGAGGGCTGATATTTCAGTTCAATGTTGCAAAAATAAAAATTCAGCAACTAACAAAATGAACAAGACGAACAACAAAAAACATAATTATAAAACAAAAATACCTTACTTAACATTAATACAAAAATATCATATGCTATTCGTTTTTTACATCTTTTTTTACAAATTCCTATATCTTTTTCTCTCTTGTTCGTTTTGTTAGTTTTGTTCGTTGCCAATCCCTATAT
>JAGLOF010000017.1 GCA_023139105.1 bacterium | reverse complement strand
TGACCCGACAGACGAGAGTGACGCAGTATTCACAATCTCACAACAACCATTCATTAGCGTAGCAGCTCCAAATGGCGGCGAAGATTGGGAAGTTGGCAGCGCACAATCAATTACGTGGACATCCAATAAAACAAGTGGCAATGTTAAAATAGAGTACAGCTCCGACAACGGTACAAGCTGGTCAGATATCATTGCCAGCACAACCGATGACGGCGGCCACTCATGGGTTATTCCAGATGTTCCATCAACCCAGTGTCTGGTTAAAGTTAGTGATACTGATGGTGACCCGATAGATGAGAGTGATGTTGTGTTTAAAATTTATAAATAGAATTTATAATGTTATGTGGATGGCTGGAACTCATTTGATTTTTAGAGGCATTTATGATTAGTTATCAATTTAAGCAGATTGGTTTTATAATACTTTATATCGGAAGCTTTTCTGTCTTTGCTCAACAACCAAACAGACAAGCCCAAAAACATCTCTATGAGAATCGGTATCATGCTGCTGTTCAAGTATTGATTCCTGATAATAAAATATTAGAAATAGGTGATGAAAATTTGATTTTACTTGGGCAGGCTTTTCTTTTGCGCGGCGAGCTGTACCGAGACCTGGCTGCTCTTCAGAATCAGATTGGCATGGATTACTTCTGGAACCGGGATACCCGTGATGCAGCGGTGAAGACAACCTATGACGCTTATTTTTTTGGCAGATATCTATTTCAGCAAGGGATGTTTAATAAGGCAGCACAGCAACTGAATAAAGCCGCTTCCCGGAGTAAAACAATCTTGAAGCAGAAGGCTGCCATCTGGCGGGCGGCAGCACAGTTTAAAGATGGTAATATTAAGGCTGCCAAGTTGATTTTTTCAAAAACATATACCAATGCAGAATTAGAACTGGAAAAACAATTGGCAATGTGGGTGACAGGGCAGCCCTTTCAGGGGACTTCCACTTCACTTGCAGGTGTTGGCATTCAGCAGAAGCGGCTGGCCCTGTGGGTTGCGGCAAAAGGAGAAGACAGCAAACGGATGCTGGCTATAAGTAATCAGATTATTGACAATTTGACACCGGATTATAAGAAGAAAGTGAATGGACAATTGACACTTCAATTTTATGATCCCTCAACACTTGAAATTTTGTCATATGCAAATTATATGCTTGCAGCTGTAAGTTTTCAGGCTATTAAAAATGTGCAATATCTGGATAATGCATTTTATTATGCAGGGCAGGCTTATTATGAGGCTGGTGAGTGGGAAAAAGCCGGGCGTCAGTTTGATAAAATGCGCTCAGCAACTCCGCTGAGTAGAATTTATAAGGGGGGTCTGGCCTGGCGTAAAGGAGATCATAATAGCACTGAAGCAAATTGGTTAAGCATTCAAGCAAGCTCAAATGCTCATATATTATCCTTATACTGTCATGTTTTGTCCATAATTCCAGGATATAAGAAAGAAGTGCTTTATTGTGGTAAAAAAATAAAATCATCATTTGACGGCAATATGGATCTGGTGCAGACTGTTGCTGCCAGTTTTCTTAACGTTGATGAGAGACATAAAGCTTTTGAATTGTTACAGGCACATTACCCAATTCTCAAGCATAATAAAACAGCCTACATAAAACCGCATTATCTAATCCGTTTTTCACTGATAAAATATCAAATCGGGCGTCAATATTATTCTCAGATTTTGGGGCATCTGTCTGCTGTTAAAGAAACAATACCGGAAATTCAGCCAATGCTCAATATGGCGCGGGCCTTTATGGCTCCGGATAATCCCAATGCTGCAAAAGAAAAACGGATCAGTTTCTAGAATAGAGAATAAAATGAGATATGTAATTGGAGGTGTTATGCAAATAAAAACTATTTTCCCCATTTTGTTGTTGTCACTTTTATACATGCCTGTATTGACAGCACAGGATATCAGCCAGCGATATGGCGGTGATCTAAACTATGCAGAAAATATAGAACCACATACTCTGAATCCATATGAAAGAGTAAAGCCTACGGACGTAACCGATCATTTATATGCTATGTTTTACGAGAGGCTTGTTAGATATGATTTTTATAAAAATAAAACATTTGCTGTTTTGGCTCAGTCATGGGAAGTTTCATCGGATAATAAGTCCATTATATTTTACTTAAGGAAAAATGTGCGTTGGCATGATGGTATGCTTTTTACAGCTCATGATATTAAGTTTACCTATGATTATATTAAAGCCCGTGCGCAGCATCGGTCAGTTAATACTTACAAAAGTAAATCGCTTGGTTTTATAGATGAAGTGATTTTTGTGGATGATTATACCATTCAATTTACCTTCACTGAATCACAAACTGATGCGGCTAATCAATTTGACTTCTGGATAATTCCAAGACATCGTTTTACCAGCCAATTTTTGCCCAAGACCGATAAAAGTGGCAGATTAAGTGTTTTTCCAATAGGGACAGGTCCATACTGTTTTTTTAAACAGACTTTAGACAAAAATATCTCAATTAAGGTTAATAAAAATTATTGGGGAGATAAAGGCCATATTGAGCGGATTAGAATGTGGCATGTGCCGGATCAGACAACTATGATTAACCGGCTCTTAATGGGAGGGGTAAAGTTGATTTTAGAAACACCCCCCAGGGAATTGGCAAGAGTGCATAACTCCGGTGACTATAAAACTCAGGCCTATGATTCATTTAGAATACATGCGTTGGCATACAATAACAGAAACCCCATTTTGAAGAATAAGCTTGTCAGGCAGGCTATGACTTTTGCAACTAATAGGCCGCGTCTGCTCAAGGAATGGTATGCTGACAAAGGAGAAGTATTATTTGGGCCGGTTGTAGATGCACATCCCTATTTCAATGATAACCTTACGCCCCGGCCAAATAACCTGAATGAAACCAGGCGGTTGCTGGATGCGGCCAACTTGAAGGACAATGATGGAGACGGTATCAGGGAAGATGTTTCAAGTCAAAAGGCTTTGACATTTGAACTTGTTTATCCTGTAAGCAGTGTAGCTACAGAGACGGCAACACAGAGCATTATAGAAAGTTATGCCACCTGGATGAAAGAAATAGGAATAAAAATTATTCAACGGCCTATGGTTATGGATAAATATCTTGACCGGCTGTTTAAAGCCCATGAATTTGATATTGCATTTATTGAATGGACATTTGACAGTAGTTATGACATAACATCGCTCTTTCATTCCAAGGAGACTGAACCAGGGGATGATAATTTTATAAATTACAGCAACATACGGGTTGATCAACTCATTACGGAATACAGTTCATCAGCTGATAAAGAGGTCAGGCGAGCTTGCATGAATAGCATACAAGAAGTTCTGTATGAGGATTGCCCGTACACATTCCTATATAATGTAGACAATTATGCATCTATTCATTTTTCCATAAATAATGCAGTAATTGATCCATATTATTTTTTCACATTTTTACCACAATGGTATATCCCTGAAGAATTTCAATTTTAACCTGTTGGATGGATTAGCTGATGATGTTAAAGCTTATACAGAAGATGTTTTTTGCCGTAGTACTTTTTTTTGCAGCCGGCATTCTGATTTCAGTTCTGCTTGCCCTTGTGCCCGATGTATATCTGGATCAAACGTTTACGGAGCGATTTGTCAGTAATGTAACGGTATTTGTCAATTTTGATTACAGCCATAGTGAATTTGGCGAGTATACTCTCATGGATGTGATATTGAATAGAGGTGTGAACAGCTTCTCTTTAATTATTATGTCCCTGGGATGTATATTGCTGATAGGTATTCCTTTGGGATATTTTGCCAGTATGAGAAAGCATGTCTTTTTTACATCTTACTGGGAGAAAGCTATTCATGTTATTTCATCCTGCCCTATTTTAATATGGGCTCTTTTCTTCAATTTCATTTTTATTAACAATCATATACTCCCAACATACGATTCTATGCTGGAGGCACACGGTGTATTAAAAGTGGTATTTTTTATGTTGCCGGCTTTAACTGTTGCCATTGGAGATGGAATACTCTCTGATGTGATCAGGATGATGAAAGAGGCAACAGATAAAGCTTCTACAGAAGAATATCTTCGCGTCCTGAGATCCCGAAACGTTCCGGTAGCAAAACACCTGATACGATCTCTACTTCCGGCTGTTGGTTCAATTATTTCTAACAAGATTACATATCTTATTGGCGGAATAGTTGTAGTTGAATATGTTTTCAACTGGAAAGGTTTGGGATATCAAATTCTTAGTTCAATCTCAACTACCGGAGCAAAAAATTATAATTTTGTGCTTGGAGCGTCTGTGCTGCTGGTAGGTGTGGTAGTATTTGTACATCTATTGAGCGATCTGGCCACGATACTTTCAGACCCAAGAATAAGGACATCGCAAAAGATATGAAAAAGAAATTTGGTGAGTTGAATCCTGAAAAAAAGCATAAACGATTTGCTGGAAAATGGCAATATGGAGAAGTGTTATTTGGTATTATAATAGTTTCACTTCTGATTTTGGGTACATGCTGGGCCTATATTGAAAAACAGGAACTATTGGAAATTGATGTGCCTAATCAACCTCCTGCAAATATTAAGCTACAGCAGTTATTACATAAACCGGATACATTTAAGGTCAGCTATAGAAAAATAAATCAATTTTCACAGAGTTTCTTTAATAATTGGAATGCATCCAGTGAAGAAATTCAATATCAGGTATTGTCAGGCCCAGATAATATGGATTTTGATAATGCAACTGGTGTTTTGAGGTGGACGCCAAACATAGATCATCGAGGTACACAAATAATTAAAATCAGGCTTTTTTCCGGGAAAGAAGAAAAAATATTATCTAACATCAGGCCTGATTTTGCTGCTGTTGTAGGTGAAGGATACTATTGTTTATTTCCTGCTTATGCTATACAAACACCAGATACAGTTTATGAAACTTTAATCCAGTTTCCAATTACAGTTTCTTCCCAAAAACATATATTAGGGACAGATGTCATGGGACGTGATTTAATGTCCAGCCTTATTTTAGGGAGTAAATGGACTGTCTTGCCAGGATTTATTGTTGCTTTCATTTCAGTTTTTTTAGGTGCTGTTCTAGGTGGAATTGCAGGGTATTTTGGAGGACATGTTGATCGCATGCTTGGTTTGATAGCGCAGTTGTTTGCGGCATTTCCATCACTATTAATTATTTTTCTGGTTGCAGCCATTTTTAATTTTAATATATATCTAATCATGATAGCTATTGGTATTTTAGCTTTTCCACAGATAGCATTGACTGTTAAAAATAAAGTAATGGTTTTAAAGAACAGGCAATTTATTGAAGCTGCTCAGGAATTGGGTCTGCGTGATATGGAAATTTTGTGGAAAGATATAATGTGGTATAATTTACGCTCAATGCTTCTTTCTTTTATGACGTATGGTTTTGCATTAGCCATTTTAATGGAAGTAACATTGAGTTACCTCAATTTAGGAGTTCAGGGCAAGTCAGAGAGCTGGGGTAATTTGTTGAAATATGGTAGAGAGCAGATGTACCAGGGGCAGTATTGGTTGGTTTTCATTCCTGTGGTGGCTGTTTTGGTTAGTATAATGGGTTTCTACTTGTTGGGTGATGGTATACGGAAATTATCTATGGTAGAGGATGCACAGTATGAATAACCAGACAGGTGATAGTAAAATAGATATTATTACAGTAGAGGGATTAAAAACTTATTTTTGTAGTAATGGGAAAATAATTAAAGCCGTTGACGATGTGTCATTTAGTGTAGCACCAATGCAAAGAATCGGTATTGCTGGTGAGTCAGGCAGTGGTAAGACACAGACTATGTATTCAATAATGGGGCTCAATACCGGAGTACCAGGAATTATAGATGGCAAGATTGAAATACATGGCCAAGATGTACTCCGGGATCTGAGTAATTATTGTAAGATTGTGCATTCTGATGGCAATACAATGATTAAAAAGGATGTATATAAATGGGCACGTTTACACCATTCCCGGATGCGGGAAATACGTGGTTCAGTTATTTCAATGGTTTTTCAGGAGCCCAAGACTGCGCTATCTCCATTTTTCACCGTAGGGAAGCAATTGACAGAAACTTTGAAGGTCAGAGGTACTGAAGGCTCTGCATCACAAGAGATGATCAATTCCTTACTGGCGAAAATGCAATTTGATTCAATTCGTGAGATTATGAAGAAATACCCCCATCAACTTAGCGGTGGTGAAAGTCAGCGGATTATGCTGGCATTGGCATTGATTGGACAACCTCAAGTATTAATTGCGGATGAGCCTACTACGGCTTTGGATGCAGTAATTCGGCATAGAATTATTGACCTTCTGGGTGAATTGTTTCATGATAGTCAATCGTCTCTAATTTATGTTTCACATAATTTGAAAGTACTAAAAGAGTTTGTAGAAGATCTTATTGTGATGTATGGGGGAAGGATTGTTGAAAAGGGGCCAATTAAGGATATACTAAAGGAGGATTATGATGCATCACACCCGTATACAGTTGCCCTTAGATCTTATTTGAATAATAGTAACAAGGTACATCGCACTCATAATTTTCAAATCAATCAGGCCATTACCGACAGGTCGGGTTGTCAGTATTACTGCCGCTGTCCATTAATAGGCAGGGTTTCGGAACGACAAAGAAAGCTGTGTCAAAATGAACAGCCTTCTTTATTATCAACAAGCTCAGGCCATGAAGTTGCTTGTTGGGTAAAAGGGAAATTATAATGGAATTGATGAACATTATAAATGTTAATAAACGTTATCGGATCGCCAATAGTTCTTTAAAGGATTATTTGACTAAGGAGCGACAGTACAAGAGTGTATTGAAGGATATTAACCTTAAGATATTTAAAGGGGAGATACTGGGTATTGTAGGTGAAAGCGGATCCGGGAAAACTACCTTGATCAGAACTTTAATGCGATTAACCGAGCCGGATAGCGGTCAAGCCTATTTTCAAGGTCAAGATATTTTTAAAATGAGTAAGCAAGTGATTCGCAATACTATACGGAATCAATTTCGAATGATATTTCAACATCCGGATGCTGCCTTTAACCCTGCATTTACTGTAGAACAAATATTTAATCAGGCTAGTAGACAAAATGGGATATTAAAAAAATCAGCGATGAATTATGAAGAATTGTTATCAAGCGTTAGGCTGGGGTATGAATTTTTGCATAAGAGATCACATCAATTGAGTGGTGGAGAAAAACGCCGTGTTAGTGTATGTAGAGCTATTTTAACCAGGCCTTCTGTGATTTTCGCAGATGAGCCAACCTCTGGGCTTGATCTGCATCTTCAGCATCAAATAATAGATATTTTTCTCAGGATGAAAAAAGATTATAACTTGACGATAGTAATTATTTCTCACGATATCAAGATGATAGAAAGGATATGTGATCGTATTTGTGTGATGTACCAGGGGCGTATTGTAGAAATAGGAGATAAGAAGCATCTGGCATTAGGGCAGAGGTCTCATCCGTATACAAGAGAATTGCTTAGATGTGATTTAGGTGTTCGGAAAGTTAGAGCTAATATTAATTCAGAGATTTTAAATTATAATTCATTGAAGGATAAAAATACAAATGGTCATGGAAAATGTGATTATGCAGATTTGTGTGATTTGAAATATTTGCAAAAGGAAAGTAGGCGTTGTTTTACTTGTATTCCTTTGCTAAAAGAAGTTAAAAGTGGGCATCATATTTCTTGTCATTTTATTTAATTTGGCAGCTTGGGGGTCTATATGCAGCTTTATGTGCATTACGTGTGATTTTTTAATATTAGTTGAGTGTTGTAAGTCTCCCTTCCTGTAAAGTGTATAAGCCCTCTGGTACCACTCCCAAACCGGGAGGCTTATTGTATATCTTATGGAATGTTTGATGTTTTAAGAAAAGTTATTCTGTCTGCATTTATTAAAAAATACACTAAAACCCTTGCCATTCCCAAAAGAATTTCATATGCTATATTTTATTCTTAAAAAATATTCAAGAGGTGTCACACGGATGAAATTGGCAACGTTGATTCTTATTTGTTGGTTGGTGGCTTCAGTGAACGGACAGGGCAGTCAAACTGAAGTGGTTCCCTCTGGAAAGCGTGCAGAAATTCCAATCATTGGGGCCAAGACCGAAATCTCTTCAAACATTGTACTTGATTTTATTTTGAGTGACATTACAGGAGATGGTATTGAAGAGATCGTCTTTGTCAGGGAAGGGTCTGATATAGGAGTCTGCATTTCAGCTATCAATGCAGATGATTTTAAATATGTTATCAGTAACTACCCTGTTTATACTCAAAAAGCGAGCAATAACAATACGGGCAATCTGCCGTTATTGATTCCTGTTAGCAACCATGCAGTGTATAAATATTATACAATCAGTATGGAAGCTGATACAGTCTACTGCCATTTTCTGAATTCTGCTCTTGAAGAGATTCATTCGATAATTGCGTTGACCGGATATCGTGATAGAAATGTAGATCCGCCTCTTTTTCAAGCCTATGGTACTGTAATCCTTGATTGGAATAATGATCATTCGGCAGATCTGGTATTTGGGGTAAACCGGGGTGCTGAATTGAAACCCAGAGCCCTGATGGGCTTGGATATTGACTCCGGCACACAAATTTTACGTTATGATGTGGCTCCAATGGTCAATGGAGTTGAGGTAGTGGATCTTGATAGGGACGGCCACACAGAAATTCTGTTTGCAACCGGCGGGGCCGATGCCGGTGAGCAGTTCGGTCCATTTTCGCGGGATAGCAGTTACCTGGCTCTTTATCATAATGATGATGAGGTGGAGATTCTTTGGCGTTATTCCGGTGTCTCAACATATATTGAATTTAATACCTTTGATATTACCGGTGACGGTTATCTGGATATTGTAGCTTTCGGCCATTCGGCTGTTACGCCTGCAACTCAGCCTTCACAGTTGATGTGGTTTGACGGTCGTACAAGAGAACCCGGTGGCTCATTGGTTGGGAATCATGATTTTAGAAATTTACACATCACTGCAAATGGAGCCCATTGCTATTTATATAATTCTGATATGAGTGGTTCATTGTCCCGATATAGATTTAATAAGACATCAAACACTTTTTTATTGGAGAGGAACATAGATGTCAAGTCGCCGTTATTGTTTACTTATGCTGATGATATGAATGCTGATGGGGAAGAAGAACTTTTTTATGTGAACTTGGCATTGAGCAGTATTGAAATTTATAATTTGGATTTGGAAGTTCTGGCATGTATTCCATTGCCGAATAATTCTAATTATGCTAAAATTCAACGGCTTAATTTTTTCACGCCCGACGAATGCCATTATGTTATATTAGATGAGGATAAATGGCTTTCCCGCATCCGTATTCCCATCTCCCAACTCTTCCCATCACCTGCTTGGTGGACAGCTGTCCCTATCTATTTTTGGGTGATTCCAGCCGTCCTTCTGGGCTTGTTATGTTATGTTCTCATGATGCGTCGTCCTACGGTTCTGGCAGGGGCTATTGAAAAATCCGATAAAATTGCTCATGTTCTTCTCAGAGATGACGGGCGGATTGAAGAGGTAAATCATCGATTTTTAGATTTGTTTAAATTGCCTGTAGTGGGATCAGTTCAGCAGCCAATAACTGCTATTTTAGATGATTCAGCTTATGCGCCGTTGTGTGAAGCTCTTGACCGGTTTAAAAAAGGCAGCCGGGATTATACTTTTCATGAACTACAGCTTAATATAAAGGGTGAACAGAAAGATTTAGCTATAGAATTATTCAGGGCGCATCATCTTGATAAATCCGGATGGATTGAGCTTTTAATCATGGACGGTTCTGAATCCAACCAGGCAGAACGAATAAAAGCCTGGGCTGCCATGGCACAACGTGTCGTTCATAAAACAAAGACACCGCTGGGCACCATTATGCTGGCTCTGCAGCGGCTTCAGAGGTCTTATCACCGGCAATGTAAAAAACAAGCCGATCAATTTGATGAACAGCTGAATCCTGCACTCAGGGAGATTGCCCGGGTTAGAGATCAGGTAAATCTTTTTGTCAAGTTTTCACGGGTACATGAGAATCAAATGAATCATAAGGATTTAAATCATGTATTGAAAGATTTATGTGATGAGTATGTTGAGACAATGCCCAGAGGAGTAGAGCTGATAAGAGAGTGGGAGATAGAGCCATTGCCGGTATTCATTGATGAATCTCAACTCAGGGAGGCAGTGCTCAATCATCTGGACAATGCCATTACAGCAGTGCGGGGTAATGGCAAAGTTTTAATCTCAACACATCTGGAGAGCCATCCGCTTAAAGCCTATGGCCACAATGGAACGGCTATTCTTGAGATCAGGGATGAAGGCGTTGGCATTGCTGCCGCAAACATGGAAAAGCTTTTTTCTCCCGGTTTTACAACCAGTGAACATGGTTCAGGCATGGGCATGGTAATCTCCAAAAGTATTGTTGAGGCCCATGAAGGGGAGATAGATGTGCACTCTCAACAAGATTTGGGTACAACAATAATTATTCGCTTACCACTGAAGAAAGTCAAAAACAATGAATAATAGATACCATATTTTGATAGCTGAAGATGATGAGGCCTTTGCCGGACAATTGAAGTCCACATTAATAGAAGATGGATTCAGAGTCACTCATGTTCGTGATGGCAGTGAAGCACTTGTCGCACTTAAGAATGATCACTTTGATCTGGGTTTTGTAGATTTGGCCATGCCCGGAGTAGACGGCATGGAGGTGATTAAAGAGTCAATACGTATTTCTCCGGATGTCCCCCTGATTATGATAACCGGTTATGCTACAATAAAAAATGCTGTTAAAGCCACGCAGTTGGGAGCCTACGATTTTATTGAGAAGCCGGTGAGTTTAGATCGTCTGTTGCTGACGGCCAGACATGCGCTGGAGAAGCGAACCTTGGAGCAGAAATCCCGCTGGATGGCCAATGAGGTCTATGAGAAGTATAAGATGATCGGTATCAGTCCGGCGATGAAATTAGTATATGAAATTATTGATAAAATTGCCGATTCGGAGAGTACTGTATTGATAACCGGTGAGACTGGTACAGGTAAAGAGTTGGCTGCAATGGCTTTACATTTACAAAGCAGACGTGCCTCAGGGCCTATTATAAAGATTAATTGTGCGGCTATTCCTGAAACCATGATTGAGAGTGAGCTTTTCGGTCATAAGAAAGGGGCCTTTACAGGTGCTATCGGTAATAAAGACGGAAAGTTTGCCCTGGCTGACAGAGGGACAATTTTCCTGGATGAAATAGGTGATATGAGTTTGATGGCTCAGGCAAAAGTACTGCGAGTATTGCAGGAACAGGAGTTTGAACCATTGGGAGACACGAAGACCCGCAAGGTTGATGTACGTGTTATAGCTGCAACAAATCAGGATTTATGGGATAAAATCAAGCTGGGTACTTTCAGAGAGGATTTATATTACCGCCTGGATGTATTGGCTCTGGATCTGCCGCCTCTTCGTCGTCGTAGAGAGGATATTCCTATACTGGCGTATCACTTTATACAACAGCACTGCAGGACACGTAATCGCTATATTCAGGAGCCGGATGCACGAGTAAATCAATTGCTGATGCAGTATGAGTGGCCTGGAAATGTCAGAGAACTCAGGGCGACTATGGAAAAGTTGGTTGTACTGGCTTCCGGTGATATAATAACGACAGAGGATATACTGAAGTGTTTAAATAGTAAATATTGCCAAACTACTGAATTGACCTTGAACTATAAAGAGACTGTAAGAGAAATGGAACGTAGTTATTTGAAAGAGGCATTGGCTGTCCGGGACTGGAATGTAGGACAGACAGCCAGGGACCTGGAGATTGACCGAACAAATCTTTATAAGAAGATGCGCCAACTGGGAATTGAGAAACCTTAGTTTGCAATTGATATTCGGTGCATAAAGTCAGTAATATTAGTTGAATGAAAGTTTTCTGCATATAATGGTTCGGTTGTGCGTGATATCAATATACGATGATCGGCATTAATAAGATCTGCTGTCTTATTCAGCCTGTTTGCATCTGCACGTCCGGGGGCTGATGTCAATCATAATTGCAATATAGAAATTGATTTCTATATTGTCAAGAACATTGTTTGGATGAAATGTGAGAAAAGAGCAATGGAGCACAGATGAATCTAGCTCTCCGGCCAGAATTCTTCAAACCACTGCATGGCAGCAGTAACAGCGGGCAGTGCGGCACCTATGTGGTTGAGTCCTTGAAAGGTAGTTAGTTGAACATCAGGAGCGGCCAGGGCTGTGAAGGCGGCCATGGCGGCTATGCTGTTGAATGCCGGCACTGTCTTGTCGGCCAGGCCATGGTAAAGGTGCATGGGGCATGCTGGTGCCCAGTTGAGTAATGAATTCCCGGTGAGGGCGGATTCAATCTGAGAGTTGGTAGAATCTGCAACGGCCTGCCTGAATTCAGTTGTCAGCAATGCATCAAGTCGATTAGGGAGTGCCTGCAATACTGTGGTGTATCCATGTGTGCCGTCTACAAGGTCTTCTATTTGAGTATTGTACGGTGGAATGAAAATGTATGAGAGATTATCCCAGTTGTAATGCCCGTTATAGGCTGTAAGCATAAGTGCCAGATAGGGCGGTGAGATATAATCATTTTTTGAAATGATGTATCTGGCCGTCTGCGTAAGATTATAAGCACCGGCCATTGGTGTTGAGGCCGTTATTTGAAATTCACCCCCATGGCGTGTCTGCATTTCACGGTGAGCGGCCATGGTTGCGTATCCACCTTCAGAATATCCTGCGAGAAAGAGCCGACTGTCCAGATTTATATTTTGTTGACTAAAGAACTGCCTGGCAGCTCTTATGGCATCAATGACAGCCGCTGCTGTTGGGCCGGCCAGATGATATGGGTGAATAGTCTCTGATATACCTAAGCCAAGATAATCGGGTAATACAACTGCATATCCCCTTGATGCAGCGGCAAGGCCCCATACTCCCTCCAGGCTTTGAGCCGCTCCGTTTGATGCAACAGACGTCCTCTTTATTTCAGTACCGTGCTGAATAGAGAGTAAAGGTGTTGCATGATCGTTATCCGGCAGCATGATAGCCGCCGATGCCCGGACAATATCTCCATTACCATTCTCAGTATAATAAATGATACTGTAAGTGAGTACATTATAGTTCATCTGCCAGAGATTCCGAATGCCTGCCAGGGAGAGTAAGTTCGCTATCAGGGAAGCAGAGGAATTCTCAAGCTGTTTTATCTCATCAATTTCGCCTCTTGCGGGAATGATATCCGGGCCAATCGGATCATGCTTATCACATGCAAAATGAAAGAGCAGTAAAATAAGTAGAAGAGAGATTAATCTACGCATGGCGATTTTCCTCTGAGATAAACGATTTATGTGAATATATAAAGTAATGTAATAGGCGTTTTTTTAAATGTCAACGATAAATATGTAATTTCCACTAACACTTTTCTAACAATTCCTTTATATTTATCAAATAGAGCGCTCCTAACTTGGCACTCGAATAGGGAATGATCCGGAATTAAGGGGTCGGATTATACCTGATCTGACAGTCGGTGTAGGGATATCGACTTGGTAAAATGTAACATCACTATTAAGGAGGAACTATGAAGCGGAACCTTTGGGTTTTTTGGGCCTTGGCTGCTGTGCTTATAGTTAGTATTGGCATTCAGGCGCAGACTACTACAAAAATTAAGGGTGTGGTATTTGCCGATTATAACTATAATGTAGGCAATCACAGTGAATCTGCACAGGGATTGAATGATTTCTCCTTTCGTCGGATCTACTTCACATTTGAAAACAGTCTGGCAAAAAACATTAAAATGCGATTCAGGTTGGAATCGGCACACCCAAAATTCGGTACATCTGAAAAGATCACACCCTTTGTAAAACATGCCTATCTTGAATGGAAGAATATCATCCCAAACCATACACTTTACCTGGGTATTGCTGAAACAAATGCATTTAAGAATGCCGAAAACTACTGGGATTACCGGTCCATTGAGAAGACTATCATGGATCTGAATAAGATCAGCTCTTCCGCTGATATGGGTATTGCCTTAAAAGGAAGCCTGATTGATGAAAAAGTGCATCACTGGCTGACCATCTACAATGGTACAGGTTATGGTTCTGCTGAAGTGGACAAGTACAAGAAGATAGGTTACTCATTCTGGGTGACCCCTGTGGAAGGCCTGATCCTGGAGGCATATGCAGACTATGAGAAGCAGGATGCTGCCACTGCTACGTTCAAGTATGCCAAAGACTATTATCAGGGTTCTTCATACATGACAGTGAAAGCATTTGCAGGCTATAGCGGTAAAGCTTTCTCGCTGGGTGCTGAATGGTTTCAGCGCAGCAATCGCCAATCGGGTGCAGATGATGCTGCAGGTGTAAATCGTGCTGATGTACGTAAGGTTGGTTTTTCCTTATTCGGTTCGTGGATTACGCCATTACCCAAATTGAAAGTTTTTGCCCGCTATGACAGTTTTGATCCCAATACTGATGATGATATATGGTCCAGCGACTCACAGAACGGTATTGATGATAATTATTCTCTCATCATTGCAGGGCTGGATTTTATACCACGGGGTAATATCCATTTTATGCCAAATATCATGATCCGCAAATTTGCAGCTGCCGGTATGGAGAGTGATATTACTGCACGTTTGACACTCTATTACAAGTTTAGTACAGGTAAGATTGTTATATAAGTTAAGTTAATAATGCATCGGCAGGGATCCCCTTGATTCATTGTCATTGCCGATGTTAATCGACAGTAAGCCAAGTTAAACAGGAGTATTAAAATGAAAAAGATTATTAATATTGCTCTGGTCGTGCTGCTTTCGGGTGTAGGAATTGCCACTAATATTGCCGAAGAAGTGATATTTATCTACAAGGCCGAATCGATCAAACATGGCCAGGTGTTTAAGGATGTGAGGTCACGGTAGATTGAATCTTTATGAGTTTATTGCCGTATGCTTTCAATGACCGATCGACGGTCTTTTCCCCTTTTTTAATATATTCATCGGAGGTAGATCTGATGAAGATCTGTGTACTGGATGGAAATCCAGAATCGGGTGGCAATGATTTTAAGCATTGGCTCGGTAATTTTGTAGATACTCTTAAAGCTCGTGAACATGAAATTGTCTGCATGCACTTGAGTGATGTTAAGGTTAATACCTGCAGAGGTTGCTGGAGTTGCTGGGTCAAGACACCGGGCCGCTGTGTGATTAATGATGAAATGGGCACTATTTTACATGAGCTCATTCAGGCAGATTTTCTGATAATGGCATCACCCATGCTCATGGGTTTCCCCAGTTCGATGATGAAAAAAGTTATGGACAGAATGGTACCCATAGTGAAGCCCTATATTGAAATTGAGGGCGGCGAGTGCCACCATATTGCCCGCTATAAAAATGTACCGAAAATAGGACTTGTTCTTGAGCGTAGCGGAGATACGGATGTAGAGGATATTGATATTACTACCGATCTCTTCTCGCGTTTTGCCAGAAACATGAAGACAAATTTGCATTTTGTCCGATTGACATCCCAGCCTGTTGAGGAGGTATGCCATGCAATTGAGCGTCTTTAATGGATCACCCAGAGGCAAGAATAGTAATTCAGAACTGCTTATGACGCATTTTGAGGCCGGTTACTCTGCAGCTGGTGCTAAGGATCTGCAGACACATTATCTGCATAAGGAAGCAAATCTCCATGAGCATACTGCAGCTTTTAGTAAGTCTAAAAACGTAATATTGATATTTCCGCTTTATACTGATGCCATGCCCGGTATTGTGAAACAGTTCATTGAAACTTTGGCGCCCCTTGTCGGGAGAGATGATAATCCTACACTGGGTTTTGTTGTCCAGTCCGGTTTTCCCGAGGCTATTCATTCACGTTATGTAGAGCAGTATCTTATGAAGCTGGCCCATCGTTTAGGCTGTCGGTACAGGGGTACGGTTATCCGCGGAGGTGTTGAAGGTATAAAAATGCAGCCCAAATGGATGACAAAAAAGACCTTGAAAAGTTTTGAGCAGCTGGGGAAGCACTATGCCCATACCGGACGTTTTGATGAAAATGTTATTCGTAAGCTAGCCAAAAGAGACAGAATGACTCCGGGGCAGATCCGTGCATTTAAGTTTTTTTCAAAGCTTGGCCTGGTCAATATGATCTGGGATAGCCAGCTTCGTAAAAACGGAGTATTTGACCGCAGAAATGATGCACCTTATGGCGAGGCGTTTTGAATAAGTGGATAAATATTAATCCGGTAATATAAATTGATACTGGTAGATCACGAAATCTCAATATTTATGTAAGGTGTTTTGTTGCTGGAGTAAGAATTCAATTGTACACAGGACATTCGGTCTCGGTCTCGTAGTCGTAATCGTTTGTTGTTCTGCTGTTTATAAAAAAAAGATCACATCTTCATGAAATAAAAACCATAGGGTGCTCTCAGTTCGGCCAAAATATATTAAAACCTTGGTTTTTCCTGGTATTGCCTGGATCAAAAATACAACGTAAAAATCGATCCCTCACCCATTGTACTCTCTACATCCACATGCCCCTGATGTGACTGCATGATGTGTTTGACTATAGAGAGTCCCAGCCCTGTGCCGCCCATATCTCTGCTGCGGGAAGTGTCCACGCGGTAAAAACGTTCAAATAATCGGGGTAGATGCTCCTTTGGGATGCCCCGGCCTTCATCTCTCACGCTGATAGAGGTTTTTGTGCCATCTGATTCAGCTACAATAAAAACAGATGAATCCTTTTCTGAGTATTTTATTGCATTGTCAATGAGGTTGATCAAGGCCTGCTGCAACATGTCACCGTTACAGAGGAGCTGCAGGTTGTCCTGAACAGTCAGTTCTATCTCTATGTTTTTTTCACGGGCTGCCTGGCGGCATAGCAGCACCGCCTCGTCCATAAGTGGCAAAAGAGCCTGTTTGTGGCGGATAATGGCATTGCTTGTATCTTCCTGTTCAATTCCGGACAGATCCAGAAGGTCTTCAACAATACTGGCCAGCCTGTCGGCATGCTTGAGGATGATGTCCAGAAAACGATTGGCTGCATTTGCATCTTTTATGGCACCGTCGCGCAGTGTTTCCACAGAGCCTTTGATGGCTGTAATCGGCGTCTTCAACTCATGGGAGACGTTGGCTACAAATTCTTTACGGATATTTTCAAGCCTTTTAAGGTTGGTCATGTCAGCCAGTACAACAACAACTCCCATCTGTCGATCTTCTGCATCCAGTAGTAATGTGCCGTGAGTCCGTAGGATTCGTTGCTGCCCCTCATGTAGGATGATTTCGCACATTTGCGGTTGCCTGGTCGTTATTGTACGCCGTATAAATTCAAGCAAGTCAAAGTTGTGTATCACTTCCTGTATAGGTCTTCCGCTTGCGGAATCGGTTTTAAGTTGAAAATAGTCTGATGCTGCATGGTTAAAACGTAGAATGCGTTCGTTGGTGTCTACAACCAGAACAGCTTCATTCATGCTGGAAAGTATGCTCTCCAGTTCATTTTTCTGCTCGGTTATAGTGGCCATGCGCCCACTGATCTCGGCGGCCATACGGTTCATGGCATTACCCAGAAGTGTGAGTTCTTCCGGATCTGAAATATGGACACGGTAGTTGAGGTGGCCTTCGCCATATTGTTGTGCACCATGCTTTAAAGCCTCTACAGGTTTGCGAATTCTGGCAACTACTACTTTAGGACTGAATGGCTTGGTGATATAGTCTTGTGCTCCAAGTTCCAGGCCGATGACTATGTCTGTCTCTTCACCTTTGGCTGTCAGCATGATAATGGGAATTTTTGATGTTACAGGATTGTTTTTTAAGATTTTACAAATTTCAAATCCATCTATGCCTGGCAGCATAAGATCCAGAAGTATGAGGTCCGGCGCAAATGTCTTAACAGCCTCTAATCCTGTTTTTCCGTTAACTGCACCGAGAGTAATATAACCTTCTTTCTCAAGATTATATTGAATCAATGACACTATATCCTGTTCATCTTCAAAAAAATAGAATATTGATTAACGAATAATGATTTAACTACAAGATCCAGAAGAGAAAAAGATGTAGAGATTAGCAACGAACAAGACGAACAAGAGAGAAAAAAATATAGGGAATTGTAAAAAAATATGTAAAAACGAATAGCATATAGTGTTTTTGTATTAATGTTTAGTAGAGCATTTTTATTTTATAATTGTGTTTTTTGTTGTTCGTTTTGTTAGTTGCTAAATTTTTGTTCTTGCAATATTGAGAAGAACCTATTTTTTAAACGTCGGTTTAAATTGAAAAAGATTAGGTAGAGCAATTGATCTGTGAAAACTAACCAGTGTCACACCGATTAAAATCAATGCAGTGGACAACACCATGGTGGTTGATGGTGATTCACTTAAAAAGATTACTGCCAGTATAGTTCCCGCAACCGGCTGTACATATGTATATATGGCCACAATAGAAGAGGCTGTTTTTTGAAGAATCAACTTGTTAACCATATATGGGATTGCCGTTCCCAGGTAGACCACACCCAAGAGGGGGAGGTAGCCCTTAAATGGAATGCTGGCATAAGGCACTGCAAGAACCTGTTTTAACGTCAAAGGCAGGGCACCCAGAGTACTGAAAAGATACATCCATGTGATGACTGTGAAGGGCCTGTACTTTTTCAGCATAGGTTTGGAAATGACCAAGTAAAAAGCGAAAAAGGCAGAGTTCAGTAAAATCATCAGATTGCCTTTGAGGTAGCCGGTAAAATCCAGTTTTTCAAATCCGATAATGGTGCCGGCACCCATCAGGGCGATGATTACGCCCAGTATTTTGACCAGGCTGATTTCCTCTTTTTTTCCAATTAAGGCGAAGACCACTGTAAAAATAGGTATAGTTGTAATGAGAATGCTGGCATTGATTGATAGTGTATAACTCACGCCTTTGACAAAGAAATATTGATTCCCCAACACACCAAAAAACCCAAAGACAGCAAAATGCAATAAATCTTTTTTCCGGTGTACTTTCTCGCGGAATATAGTCATATACAACAGCAGGAAGACAATGGCAGAACCAAAAATACGAAAAAAGACAACACTTTCAGGGTTGAAATGGGTGAAGGCGAGTTTGCTGAATACAGGGATTGTAGAAAACAACAACTGGGTTAGAAAGAGAGGAAGGTGAATTCCCATTAATGATTTTTGTATATTGCTCAAAACAGCCTCGGATTAAAATTTTTTTAGGCCAAAAGATAGTCAATCCTGGATTCACTTCCAATAAAAAAGTCATTAATCAGTTAAATATTTCCAATATATAGTAAACACCAGATTGACTTTTATGTCAAAAATCCGTAAACTATGACAACTAAAACATCAATGCGGAGGTTATATGGGACTCATTGAACTGGGAATACTTTTATTGGTTGCTTCTGTTTGCGGCTCAATTGGTGCCTCTATTGCCGGCAGATCCTATTCTGGCTGCTTTACAAATATAATACTGGGTTTTATCGGTGCAATGATAGGCCGCTGGTTGAGCAGGGAATTAAACATTGATGACCTTTTTTATTTTCATAATATTCCCATACTCTGGTCTGTAGTTGGTTCGGCTCTCTTTGTCGCTGCTGTAGGCTTCCTGACAGGATCGCAAAAAAAGAAAGAATAAATCTAATGATGCGTACACTTCGTCTTGTTTTACTATTATGTCTGCCTGCATTGCTGACATCTCAAACATTGCTTAAAAGATCTATCGAATATGATATTGATGACTGGATCACCTATCCCATGGGTCGGTACATAACATCTATTGCTACCAGTCCGGATCTGATTTATTTTGGCACCACTGCCGGAGTTATCGTCTGGAACAGTAATCATGAGCAATGGGAGAAGCCATATACAGTCAGCAGTGGAATGATTGATGATTATGTATTATCTGTTTTTTTTGATGCTAATACGGGTGTCCTATGGGTAGTTGCTCCGGGTGGTGTCAGTTATCTGGAGCCGGCCTCGCAAGAGTTTTATGTTAATGATAACCTAAGCAGTTTGGGCAGCCCTGTTGTATCTGTAGGGAAGGGCAATGCGTATTATTGGGTGCAAACAGAAAATTCAATTTTTCAGAGTGATAGGTTGGATGGTTATTTTTATAATATGCGCAATAAGAGTGAATTTGAAAATGATCGTATTAAATGGTTTAACGGTCGTCAGCTACAAGAACCCCTGCCTGAACTGTTTGTAGATGATGATTTTCATTATTTTCCTTCACCCGGATATTTACAGGACTATAATTTGCGTCAGTATAATATCACCCTGTCAGTAAAAAATGAATTTCAACAGATGTGGATGGGTATTTGGGGTTTGGGAATGGGTCAGGCTGACCTGCGCATGGAAAGACTCGCATTTCATCCATACGGACCTTGGGTGGAGGCTGTACGCGGATTGGCTTGGAGTGAGACTGGTCTTTGGGTAGGTGGAAATAATAAGGGAAGGGCTGATGGTGCTATTACTCATTGGGATTGGGAGGATGAGACCTGGACAGCCTATGAAGCATCAATTATCATGTCACTTTATTCTGATAGAGTCAATGCAATAGATGGAGCCGGACGATATACATGGTTCGCTACTGATGAGGGGCTGGCTGCATTTGATGAATATGAGCATACATGGCGTAGCTGGGGCATAAGGCATAATCTATGGACATCCAGGATAAATCATATAACTCTTGGTGAGGCCGGACTGTGGATTGCAACAGATGCCGGTCTCTGCCTACAGGATACCGTTACTCTGGGCATTACTCGGATTCGTGATCCGAGACTCATTCACAGGCGTATCTGGCGGGTGGAAGCTGACGGTCCAAATTGTTGGGCAGGTACAGACCGAGGGCTTTATTTCTATGATGGACGAAAACAAAATTGGACACAAATGCCCAGGCCTGGTAATATGATGGTTCAGAATGTAACAGCACTTTCAGCATTCGATGATGAAATATGGGCCGGTACAGATGACGGTGTAATGATGTATGCAGGGGAGAGTGACCAGTGGAAGACATTTCCGGCGGCACATACGCCTACAGAGGGCCGGGTGCATACCATATTGGCTGATTCTGCCTGTGTGTGGATTGGAACAGATAATGGTTTGCTATGTTATACGCGTGATGAAGAACGCTGGCGTCGTTTTACAGTGGATGATGGACTGCCGGATAATCGTATTTTTTCCATTTTAATGGATGGTGATTATCTGATGCTCGGTACAGGTAGAGGTCTGACACGGTTTTTCTGGAACTCACCAATGAGGCATGATTTATAGCCATGGATTTATTTGAAAATAAGCTATCAGCTAATTCTGTCATTTCTCCTTTGGCTGATCGTATGCGGCCTCGAAAACTGGATGATTTTGCAGGTCAAGATCATCTGGTTGGCACAGGTAAGGTAATACGCCGCATGGTAGATTCCGCTACGCCAGTGTCCATGCTTTTGTGGGGGCCGCCGGGTGTGGGTAAGACTACTCTGGCCCGTATTATTGCCAATCAACTTACTGCGCAGTTTATTACTATCAGTGCAGTCAGCTCAGGCTTGGCAGATGTGCGTAAAATATTAGTGCAAGCCGGCAGACAGCGTTTGCGCAATGTTAAAACTGTACTTTTCATTGATGAAATCCATCGCTTTAACAAGGTTCAGCAAGATGCTTTGCTGCATGCTGTTGAAGATGGTACAATTACATTAATTGGTGCCACTACAGAGAATCCGTCCTTCGAAGTTATTTCAGCTCTACAGTCGCGGTGCCGTACTTATCGCCTTGAAGCTCTTGGAGTAAAAGATCTGCTGGCATTGATAGACAGAGCTCTGTTGAAAGACTCTGTTCTTAAAAAACAGGCACCGACACTGACGGATGAGGCGAAAAATGCTCTGGCTGCACTGGCCGGAGGAGATGCCCGTGCAGTACTCTCCGGATTAGAGCTCTGTGTTGATCTGGCTTCTCAAGTAGATGGCAGGTTGTTAATTGATATTGATACAGTTAAAGAAGCCATGCAGCGCAAGACAGTGCATTATGATAAAGATGGCGAAGGGCATTTTGATACAATTTCGGCTTTTATTAAATCTATGCGTGGATCTGATCCTGATGCTGCAATCTACTGGCTGGCTCGTATGATAGATGCTGGTGAAGACCCATTGTTTATTGCCCGGAGAATGTTGATACTTGCCTCTGAAGATGTTGGCAATGCAGATCCTCAGGCATTGGTAATTGCAAATTCAGCCTTCCAGGCAGTGCATGTTATAGGCATGCCTGAGGCAAGAATTATACTCTCCCAGGCCGCTGCTTATCTGGCTTCAGCGCCAAAGTCTAATGCGGCCTATGTGGCAATAGGAGAAGCGTTGTCTGTATCCAAAGAAACGCCTGATGCGCCTGTGCCCATGCATATGCGTAATGCACCTACCCGTTTGATGAAAGATATGGGATATGGCAAAGATTATCAGTATGCCCATGATTATGAAGATGGATTTGCTGGACAGTCAGGACTGCCTGAAGGTATGGAAGAACGTATCTTTTACAGACCGAAGAGTATTGGTTTTGAGAGTAGGATTAAAGACAGGCTTGACGCATTGTGGCCCAAAAGATCCAGGAAATAGGTGTTGCTTCTTGCAGGTCGTCCGGATGTCAAATATAGGGGTATGTTATGAATAATGAATTATTTATCGGGATTGACCTTGGTGGCACAGATATCAAAGGTGGATTAGTAGACAACGCCGGTAAAATTGTCTTTGAGACTAAGATACCCACCGAAGCAAAAAAAGGCCCTGAACATATTTTTGATAGAATGTCACAATTAATTCAGACACTCCGGGACGGAGCAGAGGCAATTGTAGCCGGTATTGGAATGGGGGTACCGGGGCAGGTAGATGTAGATGCCGGTGTATTGGTTGAAGCACCAAACCTGCCTGGTGTGGATCGCTTTCCTGTCATGGATTTTTTGAGGGAGAGGATAGATATTCCCGTTATTCTTGATAATGATGCCAATGTTGCGGCTCTGGGTGAACATGCCTTTGGTGCTGGTCAGGGAGTGCAGCATATGTTGATGATCACACTGGGAACAGGTGTAGGAGGCGGTCTGATTTTAAATGGGCAGGTCTTCAGGGGTGCAATGGGTGGGGCTGGCGAATTCGGGCATATGGTTGTTGAGGCAGATGGAGAACTTTGCGGCTGCGGCAGGCAGGGCTGTGTTGAAGCATATGTTGGAACTGCAGGCTTATTGAGAGCAGTTGAGCAACGGCTCTCTAATGGTGAAGCATCGTCTCTGGCTGGAATTTCATCTGAAAAACGCAGGCCAAAAGATCTTGGTGATGCTGCGGAAGCAGGTGATACTGTAGCCAGAGAAGTTTTTTCCACAGCTGGACATTTGTTGGGAATTGCTATGGGGAATGTTGCCAATCTCTTGAATCTTGAGCGTATTGTGATAGGTGGAGGTGTAGCTGCGGCAGGAGAGCGAATACTTGGGCCTGCACGTGTCGGATTTGCCGAAACTGCTTTGAAGGTGTCGCTGAAATCTCTGGAGATTGTTCCCGCTCAACTTGGTAATGCAGCAGGTTTGGTAGGGGCAGCCAGGTTGGCCATGCCGGTGTTGTAGATTGTTTTATAAATAAATTTGCAGGTACCGGAACTGTAATGTTTGTTTGCCTGTATACTATATCAAGAATGAATGTACAACGTAAAACGGAATAGAAACTTAAAATATGCGATTATTTTTTAAAATTTATCTTTTTATTATTGGTTTTTCAGCGTTTGTTGCTGCTCAGGAGAGTGCTCCTGCAGACACGACCATGCAGCGCGGCAGGAAGAATCAATCTACCCTTGAAGGCCCTGTTAGTTATGAAGCCAGGATTTTTGATAATTTTATAGAAGAGAAACGTTCTGTTCTTCTGGGCGATGCCAAGGTCTCTTACCTTCAAATATCTTTGAAGGCCGCTCGCATTACAGTAGACTGGCAAAACGATTTAATGATAGCCGAAGCAATGCCGGATACAGTAGTGTCAATAGATGGAGAGAGCGGCGATACTGTCAAGGTTGTAGTTATGGCAGGCTTTCCGGAGTTCAGTGAAGGCAGAGAAGTAATGCGCGGTGAGAAGATGATTTATAATTTTCGCACAAAAAAAGGCCGTGTTCTCCGAGGACGCACCGCATTTGACGATGGTAATTATTCAGGCCAGGTGATGAAAATGATAGGCAAGAAGACGGCCTTCATCTCTGATGCCTGTTTTACGACTTGTGATAATGAAGAGCATCCGCACTTTCATTTCAGGAGCCAGAAGATGCGGATGGATATTAATAAAAGTGTTGTAGCCAAACCCATTGTCATGTTTATTGGGAATATTCCGGTATTGGCACTGCCCTTTGCCTATTTTCCGATAGAAAAGGAGAAACGGCGTTCCGGATTGATTCTGCCACGTTATGGCACCAGCAGCACAGAGGGTCAATATCTGCGTGGGCTGGGTTATTATTGGGCAGCATCCGAGTATTGGGACATGAAGGGCAGGATAGATTATTTTTCAAATAGTGGGATTATGCTGCGCGGTGACTTGCGTTATAATGTCCGTTATAAGATGCGGGGCAGTTTATCTGGTTCATGGACACGTAAAAATTTTGATTTGTCTGGTTTAAAACAGAGACGGTGGGATCTTACTGTACGTCATAATCATACTCTCTCCCCCACCATGCGTCTTGCTGTAGATGCAACATTTATATCCAGTAAAAATCTCTATAGACAGCTTTCCGCCAACAGGCAGATGCGTATGCAGAATGAGATCAGATCCAATGCTACATTTACAAAAAAACTGGGCGGCTCCCGTAGTATTACAATCAACTTGAACCAGACGCGTGATCTGGAGACCGATGAGACAACAGACGTTCTTCCGCGTATCAGTTTCAGAGGTGGGCAGACAGCGTTGTTCAAGCGTCCTGAATCTGATCTGCGCAGTGGGCCTGCGCCCTCTCGTTGGTATCATAATATTTACTTTTCTTATAGCTCCAAGTTGGAATCACGTAATAGTAAAATATTAAATACACAGGATTCTACTTTCACCAATGAAAATGAAGCTGGCTGGGATCACTCCATGCGCCTGAGCAGTCCTCAAAAACTATTTGGATGGCTTACTGTTAATCCAAATGTTTCAATGCAGGAGACATGGCTTACAGAGCAGGTGCGTCACTATTGGGATACAGATTCCCTGCGGCTTGCATCTTATACTGAGAGTGAGTTCAGTGCCCGTCATACTTATGATTTTTCTGTCTCTATGAGCACAAAAATATATGGCCTGTTCAGACCAAGTTTCCTTCCAAATTTTCAAATGCGCCATGTAATGACACCGTCTATCAGTTATGGTTATCAACCCGACTTTTCCGATGAAAGTTGGCAATACTATGATACTGTACAAGATACATCCGGTAAAATAACTTTATATGACAGGTTTGACAGCAGACTCTTCTCCAAGACACCTCAATACGGACGTAAGTCACTTAATTTTTCTGTTACAAATCTATTCCAGGCAAAACTGCAAGACGGTGAAGAGGAGAAGAAATTTCAATTATTTAATTGGAATATAAACACAAGTTACAATTGGAAGAAACCGGAGAAAAAACTTGCCAATTTCAGTTCATCGTTAAGAGCTGATCCGGCAAAGAATTTAAGTGTAAATATGCGTGCAATACATTCTCCTTACCTTCTTGACGCAGAGGGCCAGGAGTTGGATGAAACCTATGTCGGTCAAATAGACTGGTCTGATAAAAAATCTATCTTTTCAAGTCAATATCTCCGTATGGTTTTTTTCAGTGCAGATCTAAGCATACGTTTTAAAGGCACTGCCGGTGGAGGGAAAAAACAACAGTCAGGTAAAGACAGCAGTGAAGTGATAGATAGATCTGATGAAAGAAGCCTTGGTACAGTTCCCGGTGATCGTTTTGATATGGATGACCGTACAGGTTCATTCAGTATACCCTGGGATTTTTCTGCATCGCTCAGTTATTCCGACAGTAGATATAATCCAAATAATCGCAGCCAGAAGTTCTGGATCAAGACCGATCTGAATTTTAATCTTACACGTAATTGGAGAATATCCTACAGGGCTCATTTTGATATAATGCAGAATGAGTTTGTGAGTCAGGACTTTGTTTTTGAAAGAGATCTGCATTGCTGGGAAGCAAGAATAGCATGGACACCCACTGGTCTTTATAAACGTTTTTACTTTAAGATAAATATCAAATCAAATATGCTTAAGGATATCAAGTTTGAGAAGGGGGCCGGCCGGCGAGGGATGCTGGGAGGCTCATTGGGATCTTATTTATAATGCCAGTTTGAATATGCCAAGCCCCCTGCGTAACCCGATACACAGGGGGCTTGATTTTGGGGAGAGAGGAAGAGTAAGAACAATAAAATTATTTTAAAGTTTGTAGCAACTGCTTTGAGCAAATTCAATGGGGGGGGACTCAAAGCTGTTCGTTACCCTCGCGTTTTATCTCTACTAAAATCATGCCAGTTATTTGCTGTGCTCCCCATTTGATAGTAATTCTATTAAAAATAACAGTTTAAGTGGCTTCATGGTTAAAAAAATTTATTTTAGAAAAAAATAATTTGTCAGTAAATAGTGACAGTATTATATCAATAGCCTATTTAATGTATGCCTAATCCCTTAAAAAACAACAAAAATTGAATTGTCAGTTTTTGTAGACAGTTTTCTCATTGTGATACACTTTTCTATTGTAATTGTTATTGTATGAATGTTTTAGTATAAGGATTTCATTTTACTATACTTAAAATTTTGGAAAAAACGGTAGTGTATTAAAAAAGACAAATTTTGTATAGTGATGGCTTTTAGTAAATATTTTTGACCTCACTTGGTGATATGGTATGGTAGTTGCAGGTTCCCATTAGTATTTAAATCTGTATTTACTGATTTTGAGGATTATTCAATGAAATGTTTGCAGCGGATAGGTGTTCTGTCTCTTCTCCTGCCATTATGTATTCTTGCTCAATCTCCCTCCATCAAGTTTAACCATATCACACTTGAACATGGACTTTCACATAGTAATGTGCAAGCAATTGTAAAAGATTCTATTGGTTTTATGTGGTTTGCCACTGAAGACGGTTTGAATAAATATGATGGTAATGGTGTGACGGTTTACAGGCATGATTCTCAGGATTCAACTTCAATAAGCAGCAATAATATTCAGGCACTTGTTGAGGGTCCGCAAGGCCGTCTCTGGATTGGAACTTTAGGTGGCGGACTAAATGTATATGATTCACGGAAGGATAGATTTTATGCAATCAGTTTTCCTGATACTGCCAATACCAATCTTGGTTTTACTAATATTCATGCACTTCTCTTTGATTCCACAGGGCTACTCTGGATCGGATATGATACAGGCGGACTTATCTGCTATGATCCAAACACCGAATCCTATGTACAATTTAAAACCGATTATGAAAATTTTGAAAAATCGATATGCTATGATGATATTTATTCGCTTTGTGAGGCTGCAAATGGTGATATCTGGATAGGCACTCTTGGTGGAGGTTTTGATCGTTATGATAAAAAAACCAGTACATTTCATCATTACCAACATGATGAATCTGACTCCAATTCATTAAGTAATAATCATGTTTGGTGTCTTTTTGAAGATGATGATGGGATTCTATGGATTGGTACTTATGGAGGAGGAATGGATCGATTTGATCCCAAGAGTAGGCAGTTTCTCCATTATCGACATAATACCGGAGATCCTTATTCTCTGGCCCATGATGTAGTGTTTACAATTATTGATGATGGTATGAACGGTTTATGGGTAGGCACAGAAGAGGGTGGATTGTGTCATTTTGATCGCGGGACACAGCGTTTTATCAATTATAAACATCGTGTAGATGATCAATTCAGTCTTGCTCATAATTCTGTGGAATGCCTTTTGATTGATGAGATTGGCACTGTATGGGTTGGAACATACAATGGAGGAGTCAATTATTTTAACATAAAGCAAGAGAAGTTTATTCATTTTAAAAGTAATTCTGCACCTTTTTCTTTAAGTAATAGTGCTATTCTGTCATTTTTAGAAGATAGTAAAGGTCGTATATGGATTGGCACTGACGGAGGTGGGTTAAATCAATTTGATCGTCATAGTGGCCGTTTCACTGCATATCAACATGATCCTGCCAGTCCGGCAAGTTTGAGCCATGACGCGGTTCTATCGCTTTATGAAGATAAAAAAGGGCAGATCTGGGTGGGGACATATGCAGGCGGGTTGGATCTTTTTAATGCTCAAACCGGATCATTCAAGCATTTTCAACATGATCCCCGGCAAGCACATTCTATTTCAAGTAATGATGTACGGGCATTATTTGAAGATTCCGCAGGTAACTTTTGGGTAGGTACAAGATTTGGTCTGGATCGTTTTAATCCGCTTACAGGTGAATTTTTGCATTATACAGTAGATGCCGCTAATCCAATGAGTTTAAGTCATCCTGCTATCTATGTCATTTTTCAGGATAATTACAATAATGTCTGGTTTGGTACTCAGGGTGGGCTGAATCGTTATGATGAAACTGAGAAAGGCTTTATCAGCTATCTGCATGATGAAAATAATCCGTTGAGTATCAGCAATAATTATATAAATACTATTTTTCAGGATTCACGTGGTATTCTCTGGATAGGTACCGGTGCCGGATTAAATCGATACTATTATGAATCCAATACTTTTAAAGCATTGTATGAAAATGACGGGCTGCCTAATGATGTTGTAAATGGCATTCTGGAAGATAGTGCAGGGCATCTATGGGTCAGTACAAATAAGGGAATATTTAAATATAATCCGGTAAATAAAAAATTCAGATACTACGATCAGGCTGATGGTCTTCAAAGTAATGAATTCCATTATAACACATGCCTCCATAGTTCGTCAGGCGAAATGTATTTTGGAGGTGTTAACGGATTCAATCTGTTTCATCCGGATAGCTTGATGCATAATACGACCGTCCCCGCAATAGTCATTACAGATTTTTTACTTATGAATGAACACGTCTCTGTAGGAGATGGCGAATACAGTATTTTAACAAAAAATATAGTATATACAGGATCAATCATTTTTAATTATAAAAACTCTTTTTTTGGTTTTGAGTTTGCTGCCTTAAACTATCTGCACCCACATAAAAATGAATACGCTTACCGTATGCCACCGTTTCAGGATGATTGGATTGAATTAGGCAATCAAAATTCTGCAACTTTTACAGGTTTGAATCCCGGGACATATACATTTCATGTAAGGGGTTGTAATAATGACGGTGTGTGTAATAATGAGGGTAGATCTGTTCAAGTTGTTATTACACCCCCGATCTGGCAGAGATGGTGGTTTAAAACTATTGGTGTATTGGTTGGGACGTTATTAATTGGAGCGGTCTTTATATTACGGACATTGAGTGTTCAAGCCAGAAATAAAGAGCTGGCTTCTATTAATGAACGGCTTCACCTGCATATTAAAGAACGGAAGAAGACAGAGGCATTAATAAAAAAATCTCTCAGTGAAAAAGAAGTTCTACTAAAGGAGATACATCATCGAGTTAAAAATAATCTACAGGTTATCAGTAGCCTTCTCAATTTACAGTCAAGAAGTATAAAGGATAAGTCGTTACAGGGCGTTTTTAAAGAATCACAAAATAGAATCCGCACAATGGCACTTGTGCATGAAAAATTATATCAATCTGAGGATCTCTCTTCAATAGATTTTAATGGTTATATTAAGAGTCTGGTGCATAATCTCACTACAGTTTATCAGGTAAGAGCCAGAAGGATAGAAATTGATATGCAAATTGAAAAGATAGAGTTGAGCATTAATATGGCAATACCCCTGGGACTTGTAATCAATGAATTAATTTCCAATGTATTCAAGCACGCTTTCCCGGATACATGGGAAGGCCGGGGATTGGTTACAATTACTATGATTTCATCTAATGGAAGAATATGTTTGACTATTAAGGATAATGGTGTAGGCATACCTCAGGGTTTTGACATCCGGAAAGCACAGTCATTGGGGCTTAAATTGCTTGTTGTAATTATTGAAGACCAGTTAGACGGTAGTTTTGAAGTACTTTCTGAAAATGGCACGGAATATAAAATAGATTGTCCGATAATAGATAAAAGTTAGTTTTGGAATATGGCTCTTCCGGGTATTCAAGGGGCCAAATTTTTTTATATCCGTGTTTGAATAAAGAGCAGGAGCATTGCGGAAAAGAGCGAAAAAACGAAAAAAGAGCACTCGCACAGAGATCACTAAGACCACGAAGCCACCCTGCCCTGCCTGAAAGATATTGAT